>NZ_JACZCQ010000009.1 GCF_014904705.1 Nisaea sediminum | reverse complement strand
CTCTCCCGGCACGACGCGCCCCACCCCCCTCCCCGCCTCCACATACCCGCGGGGCGTGTGCACCGCGAGGCCGGTCACCTCCCCCGCCACCGGCGCCGCGCGGGCCGCCCGCGCGGAAACATTGCTCAGCTCAAACCATTCGCAAAGTGGTCGTGGTGCATTCCGCATGGCACCAGATTCTATTTCCGGTGAACCATTCTGTCTTGTCCAAAACGCTCACTCCGCCGCCGGAACCCGCGCCTCTTCCAGCGCCTGAGCCTGCCGCTTCGCCAGCACATCCACGTCGAACCCCGCGATCAGGTCGTGGAACAGGCGGTACCAGTTCACTTCCGCCTTCAGATGCAGGAAGACCGAGCCGAGGCCGATCGCGGCGCGGTCCATCAGGACGAATTCGCGCGGCGGCTTCACACCCTGCAGGCGGCGAAGCTCGACATGGACCTTCTCCGCCACCTCGCGCCCGTACATCCCGGTGTTCGTCTCCTGGATGCGGCGGGCCTTGTCCTCCATCAGCGGGGCATAGATGAAGCGCGCCCACATGTTGAGGACCCCGATCGTCTCCTTGTCGAGCCCCTCGAAGCCCCAGCTTTCGTAGGCCTGCACGGCCAGCGCCTCGTCGTCGGTCGAGAGCGCGTTGTAGAGGTCGATCACGCCCTTGACAAAGCTCGGCGGGAAGACGCGGATGCAGCCGAAATCGAGCAGGTTGATGCTGCCGTCGTCGCGCACCGAATAGTTCCCGAGATGCGGGTCGCCGTGGATCACGCCGTATTCGTAGAAGGGCACGTACCAGGCGCGGAACATGTTGAGCGCGACCCGGTTGCGCGTCTCCTGGTCCTCATGCGCGGCGATGAAGTCGAGCAGCTTGGAACCGGCGAGCCAGTTCATCGTCAGCAGCCGCGGCGTCGTCAGCGCCTCCACCGCCTCCGGGACGTGGACGTGCGCCTCGTCCTTCAGCATCAGGCGGTAGAGCGCCATGTGCTTCGCCTCGCGCTCGTAGTCGAGCTCCTCGCGCAGGCGGGCGGAGAGTTCCTTGTAGATCTCGTCGGTATGGATCGCCTTGTCGTAGCGGGCATAGATCGAGAAGATCAGCCGGAGCTGGCGGAGATCCGCCTCCACCGCCGAGGCCATGTCCGGATATTGCAGCTTCACCGCAAGCGCGTTGCCCTCGTGGTCCGTCGCCCGGTGCACCTGGCCGAGCGACGCGGCGGCCGCGGCCTCGTGCTCGAAACTTGCGAACTTCCGCTGCCAGCCGGCGCCGAGCTCCCGACTCATTCGGCGCTTCACGAAAAGCCAGCCCATGCTTGGGGCGTCGGCCTGCAGCTGCACCAGCTCGTTGGTATATTCCTTCGGCAGCGCGTCCGGGATGGTGGCGAGGATCTGCGCCACCTTCATCAGCGGGCCCTTGAGGCCGCCGAGCGCTTCGCGCAGCTCCGCCGCATGGGCTCCCTTGTCGAGGCTGAGCCCGAGATAGCGCTCGCCCGCGACCCGGGCGGCAAGCCCGCCGACCGCGCCCGTGACCCGGGCGTAGCGCTTCACGCGGCCGCCGAGGGAATTGCGTTCGATGTCTTTCATGGCGCTGAAGATAGGGCACCCAAGCGCCGATGCCAGAGGCAATCCGATCCCATTTCGCAATTGTATCGCGCCGGCCGGATCCCTAGGTTTGAAGTGTCGCCGAATGGTTGGCGGCAAAGTTCTCGGGGCGGGGTGAAAGTCCCCACCGGCGGTGACATGAGAGAGCCACCCGGCTCTTCCATGAAGCCCGCGAGCGCCCGGCAAGGCCGGGGTCAGCAGATTCGGTGAGATTCCGAAGCCGACGGTGAAAGTCCGGATGAAAGAGAACGGCATGGAAGCGCCACGCCCTCGGCTCGGCGTGCATCTCCGTGTTCGAACTCGGCCTCGATTCCTTTTGTTTGACAAGGAGTTGGAACCGATGACACAGAAAGATATCAAACCCACCACAGGCCCGGTCGGCGGCCGCATCGCCTTCGTCCAGGCCCGCTGGCACCATGACATGACCAGCCAGGCCCGGTCCGGCTTTGCCGCCGAGTTCGCCGAACGCGGCTTCGGCGGCGACCGCGTCGACTATTTCGAGGTGCCCGGCGCGTTCGAGATCCCGCTGATGGCCCAGAGACTCGCCGCACGGCCCGACTATGACGCCATCGTGGCCACCGCTTTCGTCGTCGATGGCGGGATCTACCGGCACGATTTCGTCGCCTCCGCGGTGATCGACGGGCTGATGCGCGTCCAGCTCGACAGCGGGGTGCCGGTGCTCTCCGTGGTCCTGACGCCGCACCATTTCCACGGCACGGACGACCATATCGGCTTCTTCCGGGCTCATATGGAAGCCAAGGGGCGCGAGGCGGCGCATGCCTGCCTCGAGGTTCTCGATCTCGAGGAGAAACTCGCCGCCTGACGTTCGGTCCCGGCATCTCCGGACACGGCTCTCACCCGCACGTGACTGGCCGTGTCCGGAATGCTGGCCTATGTCTGTCGTCTGGATATTTGCGGCCGGAGGATGCGCGATGCTGTTGAAACGATGGAAAGGCTGGGAGCTGCCGGAAAGTGCGGCAACGCCGGAGTCGGTGTTCCACAACCGACGGGCCCTGCTGAAGGGCATCGCCGCCGGGCCGATGGTGCTTTCGGCGGCGGCGCTGACCGGCTGCGGCGAGGAAGCGACCGCAGACGGCGATCCGGCGAGCATGATCGCCGCACTCCCGCCGGATCCGTCCGCGCATCTCTATCCGGTGAAGCGCAACCCGGCCTACGCCGATGCAGGCAAGAACTATCCTCTGACGGCGGAGGATCTTGCCACCAGCTACAACAATTTCTACGAGTTCGGCAGCCACAAGGACATCTCTCGCGCAGCGCAGGACCTGAAGATCCGGCCCTGGACCGTCACTCTCGACGGAGAGGTCACGAAGACCAGGACCATCGACATCGACGACCTGCTCGACCAGATGCCGCTGGAGGAGCGGGTCTACCGCCATCGCTGCGTCGAGACCTGGTCGATGGTCGTGCCGTGGAGCGGGTTCCCGCTGTCCGCGCTGGTCAAGCTCGCGGAACCGCTCGCTTCGGCGAAGTATGTCCGCATGGAGACTTTCATGGATCCGGAGATGGCGCGCGGACAGAAGCAGCATTGGTACCCCTGGCCCTATACCGAGGGCCTGACCATCGAGGAGGCGATGAACGACCTCGCCTTCATCGCGACCGGGATTTACGGCAAGCCGATGCCGCGGCAGAACGGCGCGCCGCTGCGCCTCGCCGTGCCGTGGAAATACGGCTTCAAGTCCGTCAAATCGATCACCCGCTTCACCTTCACTTCCGAGCGCCCGGTCTCCTACTGGGAATCGCTGCAGGCAAGCGAGTACGGTTTCTGGGCCAACGTGAACCCGGAAGTGCCGCATCCGCGCTGGAGCCAGGCCTCCGAACGACCCCTCGGCGGCGGCACCAAGATCCCCACCCTGCTCTATAACGGCTACGCGGAGCAGGTGGCCGGTCTCTACAAAGGGCTGGAGGGCGAGCGTCTCTTCATGTAGGTCGGGAGTCCGGGACAGACTGGCCGTGGGGAGCCAAGCCTTGAGCGGACCGACCGAAGACACGTTCCACAGTGTGGTGAGGGATGCCGATACGGGGCGGGGGAAACTCGTTCCCTATCGCGACTCCATTCACCGCACCATCATCGACCTGCTGCCGGAGCCGAAGGGCGACAGTCCCCTGCGCGTCCTCGATCTCGGTCCGGGAACCGGGCTGCTGGCAGAGCGCATCCTCGCAGCCGACAGTACCGCCGAGCTGACCCTGGTCGATTTCTCCGAAGCCGTCGTTGCGAATGTGCGCGGCAGGCTCGAGCCTTACGGCCCTCGCGTCACCGTGACCACCGGCGACTACGTGCACATGACCTATGACGGCCCCTATGATGTCGTCATCGCTGAGCTTTCGATCCACCATCTCAATCCGAAATCGATACGGACCCTGCTCTCCGCCAGCTATGCCGGGCTGCGCCGGGGTGGCGGCATGTTCATCAATGCCGATCAGGTGCGGGGCGAAACGGACTGGGTCGAGGACAGGCATCTCGCCGCCTGGCGCCGGGACGCGCTCCATCTCGGCGCCCTCGAAGGCGAGATCGACGAAGCCATCGAACTGCACCGCGAGGGCCGCCCGCCGACCCTCGGCACGATCATGCAGAACCTCTCCGACGACGGTTACGAAGATGTCCGCTGCGACTACAAGCAATGGTGCTTCGCGGTGGTCTCCGGGGCCAAAATATGACGGAGCGCCGCCCGGTCGGCCCGACCGGCAATTTGATCGTTCCGGCTAACGCTTGGTAAACACTCTCGTCGCTATAATCGATTCCCATAGTAGACGTGTGCGTGAACCAGTTGATGCCCTCTGACGCCAAAGCGATCTCGGAGCTGAAGAAGCGAATCCCCCAGGCGGACGGAAGAATTTTCGATTTTTTCGCAGCCTGGCTCGCGGCGCGTGGCGACGCTCTTGTCGCACGCCGCAAGACCTTCTCGCCGCTCAGCGTGCCGTCCCTTTTGCGATATATGTGGATCTATCGCTTCGAAGAGGAGGCGGGCGACTATGTCTGCAACCTCGCGGGCGAAAGTGTCAACGATGCCTGGGGCAAGGGAATCAAGGGCCGCACACTCCGGAACATCATCGGCGAGGAGGACTATCCCGTCGTCAGGGAGCGCTGGGACAGCATCACCGGGGTTCCGCTTGTCCAGTACGGCGCGGTCGAGGAACGGCTGTCCTCCCTCGATGCCTGGCACGCCGAGCGCTTGCTGCTCCCCATGTCGTCGGAAGACGGCAAGACCGACGTGGTTCTGGGGATCAGTCTCTATAATCTCGATTACCTGACCGACGACAAGAGCGTGAACGTCTCCGAGGTCGTCATGCAGTTTCCCTGCAGCGACTTCCTCTGAACGCGCTTACCGGCCGGCAGCCGTCCGGCGGTACATGACGAGATCCGTCTCGGCGATATGCACCAGAGGCAACTGTTTCGAGAGATCGTTCAGGAAGGCAAACACATCCGGCGCGTCGGGCTTGTAGTCGTGCCAGAGAATGACCCCTTCCTCGGTCAACATGTTCAGGGCCTTACGGGTGTCGCTTTCGACATAGGTCCGCGTATGCGCGCCATCGACGAAGACCAGATCGACTTTCCCGCGCAGATCGCTCTCGTCATAGGCTTTGCTGTCGGAGAAGATCTGCCGGATGTTCTTCTCCGTCGGCTGGCCGTTATAGAAGAACGTGTCGAACGAGGATTCCTCTGCAGCGACATCGCGGTGATGCTTGTCGTCGCCGAGGCCGAATTCCAGTGCGGCGAGATCGTCCGGGTGCAGCGTCAGGGTATGGATCTCCGCATCAGGCACCGCGTTCAGGGCGAAGACATGCGCGGTCTTGCCGGTGCAGGTGCCGAACTCGAAGATCCGCTTCGCCCCCTTGGCCAGCGCCGCCATAACCCAGGATTCCCGGTCCGACAGCGAGGCCACCACGCCCTCGCCGCCGATGAAGCGCACCTCGGAGTCGGGGCTCGGACCGTAGGCCGTCATCGCGAAGCAGGGCGCGACCTCTTCCAGCTTCACCTTGCGGATCGGATAGTCGGAAAATGCGAAGGCCCGCTTTTTCTGCCGCCGCAGCTTCAACATGCGCCGGGTGATGAAATAGAGTGCAACCAGCGACAGAAGATTGGTCGCGATCAGCAGGGTCGTCAGCCAGGCAGGCCAATCAGGCATCGACAATGTCCCGTTCCTGAGGTGAGCTCGGATCGCCGTGACACATGCAGGCGCAACGGGAGACTGTCAAGCAGCCCGGGACGGCCCTCCCGGACACGCGAAGGAGCGGAACCATGACCGAACCATCGGAAACCCAACGCGGCCGGTGCCTCTGCGGGCAAACCCGCTACGCGATCGCCGGCCCGGTGAGGTGGACCTGCCATTGCCATTGCGAGAGCTGCCGGCGGCAGACCGGCTCGCCCTATACCACCTTTGTCGGCGTTGCGCGGACCGACGCCAGCCTTACCGGCGCCGCTCCCGGCATCTACCGCTCCTCGCCCGGTGTGGAGCGGCTGTTCTGCACCGCCTGCGGCACTCCGATCGCTTTTCGCGCGGACAAGTATCCGGACGAGATCCACTTCTACGCCGCCACACTCGAGCACCCGGAGGTCGTGTCGCCGGAGTGCCACGTCCATTGGGAGGAACGCTTGCCCTGGGTGGTCTGCGACGACGGTCTGCCGAAACATGAGGGAAGTTACGAGGAATAGGCGCCGCGCCGCTTGTTCGCTTCCCGGCGGTTGCTTATGTTCGGAAGAGGTCACCACCGCCGGCCCAAGAACTCCAGACAACAGGACTGCACTGCCCCATGACCGAACATCGCGAGAAAATCGTCATCATCGGCTCCGGCGCCGCCGGACTCACCGCCGCCATCTATACAGCGCGCGCCAATCTCAAGCCGGTCGTGCTTGCGGGGCTGCAGCCGGGCGGACAGATGACGATCACTTCCGAGGTCGAGAACTATCCGGGCTTCGCGGACGTCATCCAGGGGCCCTGGCTCATGGAGCAGATGCAGAAGCAGGCCGAGCATGTCGGCGCGCGGATCGTCTACGATCTGGTCACCGCGGTCGATTTCTCGAAGAAGCCCTACACCCTGAAAATGGATAGCGGCGACAGCTTCGTCGCCGACGCGGTGATCATCGCCACCGGTGCGCAGGCCCGCTGGCTCGGGCTCGAGAGCGAGCAGACCTATAGCGGACGTGGCGTCTCCGCCTGCGCCACCTGCGACGGTTTCTTCTTCCGTGGGCAAGACGTGATCGTGGTCGGTGGCGGTAATACCGCGGTCGAGGAAGCGCTCTATCTCGCCAACATCGCCTCCAAGGTGACGCTGGTACACCGCCGCGACACGCTCCGCGCCGAGAAGATCATGCAGGAGCGGCTGTTCCGGCACGAGAAGATCGAGGTGATCTGGGACAGTGTCGTCGAGGAGGTCCTCGGCGGCGACGGACCGATGGCCGGCGTAGAAGGCGCTCGAATCAAGAACATCAAGACCGGCGAGACAAGCGAGATCAAGGCGACCGGCTTTTTCGTCGCCATCGGGCACGATCCGGCGACAAAGCCGTTCGTCGAGGCCCTGGAGGCCGACGACGAGGGCTACCTCCTGACCAGGCCCGGTAGTCCTCGCACCTCGATCCCCGGAATCTTCGCCGCTGGCGACTGCGTCGACAAGGTTTATCGCCAGGCCGTGACCGCGGCGGGGATGGGCTGCATGGCGGCGCTGGAGGCGGAAAAATACCTCGCCGCACTTGAAGATGCCGCCGCCGAAGCGGCGGAATAGCGGGGCGGGTTCGGTAACGATCCGATAACCCTCTTCGATTAAACTGCTTTTTGACCCGTGTTCTGCTGGCCCATGCCCCTCGCCTGGCCTAGACTGAACGCTGGAACTATGAGCGAGAAGGCGAGATCGGTTCAAAATGGCCATGGACTGGGACAAACTCCGGGTCTTTCACGCTGTCGCCGAGGCAGGCAGCTTTACCCATGCGGGTGAGACCCTCAATCTCAGCCAGTCTGCCGTCAGCCGACAGATCAGCCAGCTCGAAGACTCTCTCAAGGTCGCGCTGTTTCACCGCCACGCGCGCGGCCTGATCCTGACCGAACAGGGCGAAACGCTCTACCGCACTGCACGCGAAGTCTTCGCCAAGCTCGCAGCTGCGGAAGCCAGCCTCTCGGAAGGCAAGGAACTGCCGCGCGGTCCGCTCAAGATCACCACGCCGGTCGCCTTCGGCTCGACCTGGCTCGCCTCGCGCATCGGCCGTTTTCTCGAACTCTATCCCGAGATCACGGTCAATCTGATCATCGACGACGGCGAGCTCGACCTTGGCATGCGGCAGGCCGACGTCGCCATCCGGCTCAGCCCGCCGCGGCAGCCGGACCTGATCCAGCGCCATATCAAGAACATCAAGCTGCACCTCTATGCCTCTCCGTCCTACCTGAAACAGGCGGGCGTGCCGCAGACGGCGGAAGATCTGCAAAATCATCGGCTTGTACTGTTCGGCGACACACCGCATCCACCGTTTCCGAACGTCAACTGGCTTCGGGACCTGGCTACGGGCGGGAACCGGCGCGTGCATATGAACACCTTCGCGGTGAACAACTATTACGCCATCCTGCGCGCCGTACAGGGTGGGGTCGGGATCGCGGCGATCCCCGATTACCTGGCCAAGGAAGACAGCAGCCTGGTGCGGGTTATGCCGGACGTCGAAGGACCGCAGGTACCCGCCTATTTCGTCTATCCGGAGGAGCTCCGGCATTCGAAGCGGATCACCGTGCTGCGGGATTTCCTGATCCAGGAAGTCGCCAAAACGCAGTTTTGATTTTTAGAAAAAGTCTAAAACAACATAGGTTGCGCCTGCCGTTTTTAATGCCTATCTGTGAATCGGGATTCGAATCGGAATCTCGTTTTGTTTCGTAAATTTGACTTTCATGGGAAAACGGTCATGCGTTTTTTGCATATCCGAACTGAACAAAAATGCATGGTCGTTAACCTCTTATAGACATATTTAGGAGAAGATCACGGTGCTGCTTTGCAGCATCTTCCCTTCAGGCCCCCGCCTGAAGTAGAGGGCCCTTCGGGGTCCTACGTCTCCCAGACGTGAAGCCTCCCTGTTCAACTTGCCGGGAACCTAACGGTTCCCGGCATTTTTTCTTTCGGGATGGCGCAATCTGGTCCACTTCTGGTCCACACTCATCTTCGCTGCCCTGCCGAGAACAAGCTTTCACCCCAGGGGGGGCGGGGGCACCCCCGACCCCGCCGACGCGATCCCGGCAATGGCCACCTCCCCCTGCCCCTCTGAGGCGGCGAGCACTTCTGAAACCTCTGTACACGATGGAGCGACATCACAGTTTATGGGTTTCGGAGGACCAATCGCTGAAGTCTGCTAGCTGAATAAAAGATCTAGCGTCGGTTCGGACGATCCATTGCCATCGCCTATTTGAACGTACAAGAATAGGTTGCTCAAACCTGAGCAACCGCCTCTCTAGAGGCTTATTCAAACTCGATCCGGGCCCTCCTCGTGCAGTCTCTAAATTTCGAATATCTGAGAGATCGATATCCGGAGCTGGCCAGCTTGGGTGGCTTCGCGGAGCAATATGCGTACAGCGATCCGGCAAGCTCTTTGGTCAAACTGCGCACCTTCGGGGAACAATTCACGGGTGCGCTATACCTGGGACTTAAGTTGGATCGCCCCTATTCCCGCAGCTTCGCAGACCTGCTGGCCCACCCGAGCTTCGAGAAAGCCATTCCGACAGGCGTACGCGAAAAACTCCACGCATTGCGTAAGCACGGAAACGCTGGTGCCCATGGAGAAACCGTCGCCTCCAACACCGCATTGTGGCTAGTGAAGGAAGCAGCGTTGCTCTCCGCCTGGATGGCGATGAACTTCCTCCAAGTGAAGAAAGAGGAACTGCCCACTTACATCGCCCCTACACCTCCCGCAGATACCAAGGCGGTTCAGGAAGAATTGGATGTGCGCAACTCGGAGCTTGAGAAGATCGTTGCCAAGCACGACCAACTCAAAGCCGAGTATGAAGAGGCAAAACTCAAGGTCGTCGAATTGGAGGCGATCCAGAAGAAAGGCCAAGCCACGGCCGACCAGCTCTCCTTCTCTGAGGCAGAGACGAGGACTAGGCTTATTGACACTGCTCTCGTCGGCGCTGGTTGGGATGTGGGCGTTGATGGCGCTGACACTGGCGATGTCACGCAAGAAGAAGAAGTCACTGGCCAGCCCACGGATAGCGGCATCGGTTACGTGGATTACGTGCTCTGGGGCGACAATGGACGGCCCCTAGCCGTGGTCGAAGCGAAGAAGACGGCTGTTGACCCTGATAAAGGACGTCATCAAGCCAAGCTGTACGCCGATGCGCTTGAGAAATCCCATCTTCAGCGCCCGGTCATCTTCTACACGAACGGCTACGACATCTGGATGTGGGACGATGCCGGGGGGTACCCCCCGCGCAAGTTGTTCGGCTTCTACTCGAAGGACAGCCTGGAGTACCTGGTTGGGTTCCAGAGGGATAACAAGGAGGGTCTCGCGAAGCTTTCGCCCGACGCTGCCATCGCTGGGCGGCTTTATCAGATAGAAACCATCAAGCGCGTCACAGAGACCCTATCAAAGCAGAAACGAAAGGCCTTGA
The DNA here is from genome assembly GCF_014904705.1 of Nisaea sediminum. NCBI lineage: Bacteria > Pseudomonadati > Pseudomonadota > Alphaproteobacteria > Rhodospirillales > Thalassobaculaceae > Nisaea > Nisaea sediminum. The sequence goes on along the minus strand of NZ_JACZCQ010000009.1, from coordinate 190,024 downwards.
TCGTACAGGCCACGGGCACAGGCAAGACCCGTGTGGCAGTCGCCCTTGCCGAACTACTCATCCGCGCGAAGTGGGTTCGCCGGGTTCTATTCCTCTGTGACCGCCGCGAACTGCGAAAACAAGCCAAGAACGCATTTGCAGAATATCTCGACGAACCGATCACTATGGTCGAGGGAAAGAAGTCACGAAACGATGCTGCACGCATCCACATCGCGACATACCCGGCCATGATGCAGGTTTTCCGCAGTTACGACGTCGGCTATTTCGACCTGATCATCGCCGATGAGAGCCACCGCAGCGTCTATAATGTGTATGGTGATCTGTTCCGTTATTTCGATGCCAATCAGGTCGGCTTGACCGCCACTCCCGTTGAGTTCGTCTCTCGGAACACTTACGGCCTGTTCGGCTGCCAGGACCAAGATCCGACGGCCCATTACCCTTTGGAGCGTGCGGTCGAAGAGAGCTTTCTGGTTCCTTACGAGGTGTACGAGTACACGACCAAATTCCTGCGCCAGGGGATCAAATACAACCAACTATCAGACGAACAGAAGAAGAGGCTTGAGGAAGACGGGGAAAACGCGCAGAGCCTCGATTACGACGCACCGCAGGTCGATGCCCAGATCTTCAACAAAGATACCAATCGTATGGTGATCCGGAACCTGATGGAGCACGGCATCCAAGATGCAACGGGCCAGAGGGTTGGAAAGTCGGTCATCTTCGCGCGCAGCCATCGGCACGCGATCCTGCTGCAAGGTCTATTCGACGAGATGTATCCGCAGTTCGGTGGAAATTTCTGTCAGGTCATCGACAATTACGACCCTCGCGCCGAGCAATTGATCGATGATTTCAAAGGTGAGGGAACGAACCCCAATCTGACGATAGCCATATCCGTGGATATGTTGGACACGGGCATCGACGTGCCGGAGATCGTCAATCTGGTATTTGCGAAACCGATAAAATCGAAGGTCAAATTCTGGCAGATGATCGGACGGGGCACGCGCCTCTGTCCGGACTTGTTTGGACCTGGGAAGCACAAGACCGTCTTTCGGATATTCGATCACTGGCAGAACTTCGAGTTCTTCGAGCAAAACAGGCCCGAAGCCGAGCCGAGCCAGGGGCGCCCTCTTCTTCAACAAGTGTTCGAAGCACGCTTGGATCTAGCCGATGCAGCCCTAAATGCTGCGCAACCCGAGACATTTGAATGGATCGCAAAAATCATCCGCGCCGATATCGTCGCGCTACCGGATGAGACCATCCCAGTTCGCGAAAAATGGGAGATCCGCCAGACTGCATTGCAATCCGGTGCCATCGAAGGCTTTGCACCGACACTGGTTGCCGCGATCCGAAACGACATTGCCCCACTCATGAAGTGGGTCAACATAAGAGGGCTCGCCGACGCCTATCGGTTCGACCTGTTGGTCACTCAGCTTCAGACAGCACATCTAACGGGCGCTGCATCCTTCCAAGACCTCAAGGATGAGCTGTTGAACCAAGTCAACGGCCTCCAGTTCAACCTCAATCAGGTGAAGGAGAAGGCAGAGACCATTCGTGCAATCCGGAAACCAGAATTCTGGACCAATGTGACAACCGAAACTCTTGAGGAAGCACGGCTCGAATTGCGCGGCATAATGCAGTTCCGCGACAAGAGCACAATGCCCCCCCCGGTGCCGCCCCGCGTCATTGATGTGGAAGACACAGAGGCCGCACGCCAACAGCGCCTTGCCCGGATAAAAACCATCGACATGGCCGTCTACAAGCAGCGGGTCGAACACGCACTGGCAGAGCTGTTTGAAACCGACGCCACTCTAAAGAAAATACGGCGAGGCGAACCTGTCACGGAACAGGACCTTACAGCCCTTACATCTTTGGTTCTGACGCAGCATCCGGATGTCGATCTTTCCGTACTCGCTGATTTTTATGCCGACCTCGCATTGCCTTTGGACCATATTTTGAGAACCATCATCGGCATGGATCAGAACGCGGTCCGCTCGCGTTTCACGGATTTCGCACAACGGTATCCAGCCCTGACCGCGAAACAGACGCGTTTCCTTGGGATGCTGCAGAACCACATTGCCCAATACGGCGTGGTCGAGATCGAGCGGCTATACGACCAACCGTTCACGCGCGTCGATCCGGATGGTCCCGACGGTGTGTTCTCTGAAGACAGTCAGATCGACGACTTGCTGGACATCGTACGATCGTTCCAGCCAAAAACACCTCATCACCCAGCTGAGGACCAAGGGGCATAAAATGATCACGGGGAAACTGCGCAGCCAAATCGATAAGCTCTGGGAGGAGTTTTGGACGGGCGGCATCACCAACCCGCTGACCGTTATCGAACAGATCACATTCCTGATGTTTGCCCGCATGCTGGACCTGCGGGAGCAGAAGCTGGAACGCATCCAGATGCGCACCGGCAAGGATCAGGATTTTCTGTTCAATGACGACCAGCAACACCTTCGCTGGTCCAAGTTCAAGGATCTGCGTTCGACGCAAATGCTCCCGCTGGTTCGAGATGAAGTGTTTCCTCACTTCCGCACCGTTGCCATGGATGGCGCGGTCTATGCCGAGTACATGAAAGACGCCCAACTGCTGATCCAGAAAGAGAGCCTGCTCGTTTCCGCTATTGGCATGGTGGATGCACTCCCACTGGAGGACGATGACAGCAAAGGTGATCTCTATGAGTATCTACTCAGCAAGCTGACAACTGCCGGGATTAATGGCCAGTTCCGCACGCCGCGCCACATCATCCGCTTTATGGTGGACATGCTGGAGCCAAAGCCGACGGAAACCGTGGGCGACCCCGCCTGTGGCACCGGTGGGTTCCTCGTCGGCGTAGCTCAGTATCTTTGGGAGACCTACACATCTCCGGATCAGGTGTTTGTCGACCCCGAAACAGGCGCGAAATCCTATAGTGGCGACAAGCTGGAGCCCTATCTCGATCACGTCCGCCGGCACATGTTCCACGGTTTCGATTTTGACACCACCATGCTCCGTATCGCGGCAATGAACCTGCTCCTGCATGGCGTCGATGCACCAGACATTCACTATCAAGACACGCTCGCAACCGGCTTCACTGAACGGTTCCCGAAACGGGCACGTGATGCGTTCGACATCATCCTCGCCAACCCGCCGTTCAAGGGATCACTTGACGAGGAGGATGTGCATCGCTCTCTCACAGCCACAGTGAAAACTAAGAAGACCGAGCTGCTGTTCGTCGCTCTGATCATACGTATGTTGAAGTTGGGCGGACGGTCGGCGGCTGTCGTTCCGGACGGCGTCCTGTTCGGCTCCTCCAAGGCTCATCAGGGCCTGCGCCAGAAGCTTGTCGACGAGAACCAGCTGGAAGGGGTGATCTCGCTTCCCTCCGGTGTATTCAAGCCCTATGCAGGCGTCTCTACAGCCATCCTCGTTTTCACCAAGGGCGGACGCACGGACCGGGTCTGGTTCTACGAAGTGGAGGCGGACGGCCTCTCGCTCGATGACAAGCGCAACAAGGTGAACGCGAACGATTTGCCCGATGCACTGGACCGCTGGCGGGAGAGGAATGCGGCTAACGTCGATCACAACGATCGCACCAAAAAAGGCTTCTGGGTTCCTGTTGGGGAAATCCGTGAGAAGAAGTTTGATTTATCAGTCAGCCGCTACAAGGAAGTGGTCCACGAGGCTCAGGAGTACGAGCCTCCGATGCAGATACTGGCCAAAATGAAGACGCTGGAAGCCGAGATTTTGGGCGACCTCAACGAGTTGGAAGTCATGCTCAAAGACGCCGGGGTGGATCGGGTCGAGGCAGCGGAATGAACGAGATAAATTCCCGCGATGAGTTGATTACCGCGATGCGAAAAAGGCCCCGCGAAAGGAACAAGAAAGGAAAAGAAGTTAAGGAACTGATGTCTGATCTGGCCAACCTCAGTTCCCACACTGAAATCGATCAGAAGCTGATCAAACGGATCGCCGAGGTCAAAAGCCCTCGACGAGCCGCTTTGGTTCGCGACAACGACGCCGACTTGGTCGCAGAAGCCGTCAGGCTCGCATTCAACACGACGACCGTGAAAAGTGAAACCATCCGTATCTCGATCCTAACTGCATTGCGCGGGGTATCCGTGCCAACAGCGTCAGCGATCCTTGCGTGGCGAGAACCTAAGAAATGGGGGGTTATCGATTTCCGCACCTGGCAAGTCATGAATGGGGCCGGATTGTTAGAACGGAAACTTGAGGACGATGGAAGCGTCGCGCTCCAAAAAATCTACGGCGTTAACCTTTCTCCCTATAATTGGTCCGATTACATCGCCAAGTTGAGAAGCTTAGCTAAAGAGCTGCACTGGAAGCCGCAACAGGTCGATCAGTGGATGTTTTGGTGGCACAAAGATCACAGAGATAGTTACCCGCAGCGACCAAAAAAGGTGGCGCAATGAGCGCTGTGACGAAGATACGAGACCTAGTCGGTCGCGAATGGCCAAGGGTTGCGCTAGGGGAGATCACCGCGCCGATCAAGAAACAAGACCCAAAACGTCAGCGAAACCAGAAGTCATTCAGGTACGTGGACATCTCATCGGTCGACAAGGATGTAAAGCAAATAGCGGATGTTCCAACTGTTGCAAGTCAAGACGCACCAAGCCGAGCACGACAGGTACTGCAAGCACAGGACGTAATCGTATCTACAGTTCGACCAAACCTGAATGGCGTCGCCATGGTTCCAGGCGAGCTTACTGGGAGCATAGGGTCCACAGGTTTCTCTGTGCTCCGAGCTAAACAGAACGCTCTTCTTCCGAGTTACCTATTTCAGGTTACGAAGACGCCGGGTTTTGTGGAATACCTCGTCAGGAATTCCACTGGGGCGAACTACCCTGCGGTTACCGACAAAGTGGTTAGATCTTTCGAAATCCCCCTCCCGCCACTAGAGGAGCAGCGGCTTATCGCTGCCATCCTCGACAAGGCCGACGCCATTCGACGCAAATACGACCAAGCCCTCGCTCACTCCAATGCCTTCCTGCGCTCCGTCTTCTTGGAGATGTTTGGCGATACTCTTAATAACTCCGCTCAATTACCTATGGCTCCACTTGGAGATCATCTTGATTTTTTAACAAGCGGTTCACGAGGGTGGGCGAAGTACTATGTCTCTGAAGGCAGTAGTTTCATTAGAATTCAGAACGTCCGTTCCGATGCGTTCGATGAAAATGACCTAGCTCACGTAATTCCCCCAAACACTGCCGAAGCTAATAGAACACGGGTACAGCCTGGGGACGTGTTGCTCAGCATAACCGCAGACCTAGGCAGAGTTGCTGTTGTTCCAGATGACATCGGAGACGCATACATCAACCAGCACCTGGCGCTTCTCAGAACAAGTTCCATTGAGCCAGAGTTTTTGGCTAGTGCGTTGTCTAGTAGAGGGCCACAGCACGAGTTCAAGCGACTGGATCGATCGGGTGTGAAATCGGGTTTGAACTTCGACGACATCCGATCCGTGCCGATTGCCGTTCCACCACGGTCGCAACAGCAAGATTGGGTTCGGATCAAGCAGGCGGTGAGAAAAACGAAAAAACGGCTAACTGAGAATGAAAAATACTGCGTCAACCTAGCCAACGCTCTCTCCCAAAATCTACTGCATTAAAAGAAGCATCGCGATGACTACTCCATCGATCATATCTTTCGTAGAAGCGATGGCGGCAGGCACCGGGAAGAAACATCTCCTTCTCGGAAACGGTTTCAGCATCGCCCTGAAGCCTGACATTTTCTCCTATAACGCATTGTTTGAAGACGCTAATTTCGATGATGCTCCGCACCTTCGTGAGGTTTTCGACCTACTTCAAACACGGGACTTCGAGACAGTTATCAAAGCACTGCTAGATACCTCAAAGGTGCTTCCGGCCTACGAGGGACTACCACCCGAACTGGTTGACGCTCTCGCAAAAGACGCTGAAGCGATCAAGACAATCCTTGTCGATGCGATTGCCGGTCGGCACCCAGACCGTCCCTACGATATCGAAGATGAACAGTACGCAAATTGCCGTGCATTTTTGAACCAGTTTGCCGAGAACAACGGCCACATCTACACGCTGAATTACGATGTCCTGCTTTACTGGACAATGATGCACGACGACGAAGAAATGGATGATCTCGGCTACATGTGTGACGACGGTTTTCGCGCGCCGGACGATGATGATGGAGACGATTTTGCGGAGTATGTGACTTGGCAGGAAAGCCAAAAAGCAACAGTCCATTTTCTGCATGGTGCCCTCCATCTGTTTGATGCAGGGCACGAACTCCAGAAATACACTTGGTCACGAACGGATCGCCCCATTATCGATCAAGTTCGCGCTGCGCTTGATGCCAATCGATATCCGTTGTTCGTATCGGAAGGCGACAGCACCTCAAAGCTCACCAAGATCACGCACAGCGCTTACCTGCACAAAGGTCTGCGAAGCTTAGAGAGCGTCTACGGAAGCCTGTATATCTATGGGCACTCGCTTGCCGACAATGACACGCACATTTGGAGAGTGATCGAAGACGGCAAAATTGCGCGCCTGTTCGTCAGCATCTATGGCGATCCGAATACGCCCGAAAACCAACAGGTGATCGCACGCGCGCAGCAGATGAATACGAACCGTCAAACGCGAACCAGAGGCCGAAAGTCGCTTGATGTCGTTTTCTTTGACGCAGAAAGCGCGCAAATTTGGGGTTAGCTCTATGACAACTCTCTACAAGATCGATGGTAGCGGTCTCGTCCCGGTCAAGCGTTCGTCATTGGCCAATGAAGCCATGTTGCAAGGCTGGGTCGCGAAAGATCCCAGCATTGTAGGCCTGGACGTTCTCGTGATTGGCCGGGAAGTAACCATCGAGAACGGCGGACGGATTGATATTCTCGCCATCGACCGCGAAGGTGACCTCTCGATCATCGAGCTGAAGCGGGACAGAACGCCGCGCGAAGTCATTGCACAGGTACTCGACTACGCGAGCTGGGTTGCCGGGCTGACGACGAAAGACGTGCACGAGATCGCGAATAGAAAGCTCAATGGGTCCCTGACGGATGCCTTCAAAGAGCGGTTCGAAACCTCCTTGCCGGAAACCCTGAACGGCAACCACAACATGGTCATCGTCGCCAGCGAGTTCGATGCATCGTCCGAGCGTATCGTGAAGTACCTCGCCAACGTGCACGGTGTGGCAATCAACACCGCCTTCTTCACGATATTCGAAGAGAACGGCCAGCAGCTTCTCGCCACAGATTGGCTGATGGACCAGCAGCAGGTTGTCGAACGCTCCGAGAGCAAAAAGAAGGCGCCCTGGACAGGATACTATTACGTCAACGCCGGCGATGACACCAACGTCCGCTGGTGGGAAGACATGCGGCAGTTTGGCTTCATCGCCGCAGGCTACGGTCGTTTCTACTCCCAGCGCTTAGAACAACTTAGCGCCGGCGATCCAGTTTACGTTTATCAGAAAGGGCAAGGCTACGTTGGCTTCGGCATAGTAAGAAGCCCCTCCGTCATGGCCAAAGACTTCGTGCTGTCGGACGGTCGATCACTCAGCGAAGTGCACCTTCGGCAACCGAATATCCTCCACGACCCGGACGACCCTGAAATTGCCGATTATGTAGTCGGCGTCGAATGGAAGAAGACTGTCCCAATTGCCGATGCAAAGACATTCTCTGGCGTATTTGCCAACCAGAATGTCGTCTGCAAGCTAACCCATCCGGCGACCCTCGATTTCTTAGCCACCGAATTTGGTAGCGTTGATGCGGATGAGTAAAGAGGATCTGCTTCACTAGCGGCAAATGAGGCAGCCACGTGATTAACCCTTATGATCCAAGCGAGAGCATCGAAGAGCAGATAGAGCAGGCCTATGACAAGGTCCGCCCTGAGATCGATGAGGTAGCTGAGCGCCTGCGTAGAGTGGCGATGTTCGCGAATAGCGGCGGGTTGCTATCTACGCTCACTTTGAGTGGGACACTCATCGCACAGCAGAATGAGCTCCCTTTGACCGTGTTCCTGGCTGCATGCTGCTTTGTGCTAGGTGCTGCCGCGACTGTGGGGGTCTCATCCCTAGAATGGGGTCGCCTCCACAAGGCAGGGCTTCGCCTTGCGTCGACTGTTGTTGACGAATACCCAATTGAAGAGGGTCGGTTGGCCCAAAAAAGGTTCTCAAGAGCAAGGCTCTTATGCCTGACTTTGGCGTACGGCGCACTCGCCTCTGGAATTGGTTTGGGGCTGCTCGGACTTTTTGCATTCACGCCCAAACAGTAGTCCGCGTTAGAGGCCAATTTGGCTGGTCGAGCCACTTTGCGCGCCTTAGGCGCAATTGCGTAAGCATCTGCCGTGACACAAAGACGGGTCATATTGAATGCAGAACTACGTGCCCATGCAAAATAGCGCACATCGATATTTGAAGCGGCAGAACGCGACAGACAACACCCCCCTAAAGGGGGGGTGTCTTGTCTGTCTCGTAAGGTCTCTGCGGGACGCGACACGACAGATACGCGACTTGTCTCGCTTGTCCCAGAATTCGGGAGCGTTGAGGGCATCTTCGGCTCCCAAACCGCATCGACCTCTTGGTCGAACGCGATTTGACCAACTTCAGCAAGAGCATCTCGGGCGCGCAAAAAAGCCTTACGTCTCGTCGCTGCGTTATCTCCATCTGCAATTCGCGGAGAAGCAAGGCAGCGATTGCGCCACTCTTTGTAAGAAACCGGGATGTTGGCGCCCAGCGGCGCACTATTTTCGTCAGCTATTTTTTCGGCCATCATCTCCGAGAGCACTTCCAAGAGCACTGGATCGGCTTTACCACGCGGCTTCCCACTTGCGCATTGCACGAAGTCTGCAGGGACCGCCACACATGTCGTGACGTCTTTTCCCTTCCTGTTCCTACCCATGACGACGACGTCCAGACGAAATCCAAAAGCAATTCCGGTTTCGCCGTCGCGGCTCTTGGTTACTTCGATCTTTCTGCTTCCGTTAGAGGAAGTGATCTCAATCTCGGCGTCAGCAGCGGCTCTCAGGGATGAGTGGCCGCGTGCACCTCTGGCCTGGTCCTTACCGCTGTGATGGACGGCCAGGACCGTACATCCAATCGCTTCGCGGACACGATCCATATTTTTAATGAACTTGGTCATATCGCTGCTGGAATTCTCATCACCGCCCCCGAAGTTCCTCGAGAGCGTGTCCAGTACCAACAGTCCAATTGGATGCCCGATTTTCTCGCCCAACAATCGCAGTTCATCGATTAGAGCAACGACGTCAGCTTCCGAGCTCCTCAGATCAAGTGTCGCATCGGTCTGGTAGAGCGGTAGGTCTGAGATACCGTATCGACTACACCACGCACGGAAGCGATTGCCTGTTGCCCTGCCGCCTTCGGAAGACACGTACGCTACCGCCGCTTGCTCAACGTCTTTCCCACGCCACGGAACTCCCGCCGCAATGTGGCCGGCTAGATCTATAACGGCGAACGTCTTGCCATGCCCTGACTGGCCATAAACCGTCACAACACCTTGACGGGGGATGACGTCTTCGATGAGGGCATGCTGATCAAGCACCGGGTCAATTTCCGAGGCTTTTCGCCATCCGAATGCCGTCTTTTCTGTCCCACTCTCCGAAGAGGACGCGGTCTGCGCCGACGCGCACGGGCTTTTGCACTTCGAATATGCCCGCTGGACCTCACGCCAAAGGTCGGCTCGGCCCTCAAGGTACTTTTCAGCCGGACCAGACGGATGGTTGGACATGATGGCGAAGACCTCTTCCACCGCAATGTGGAGCTCCTTGAGCCAGCCTACGGCGTGCATGAAGTCTTTTGATCGATCTCCAGTTTGCCCGTCGCAGATCAATGATTTCAATTCAGAGGGCAGCGCTTGCATCAGGCCGTCCGCATCGATCTCATCCCAGCCATCGGGCGCTTCGCCATGGGAAGGCTCGAATGACGCGTCGGTATTGCGGGGAACCCAGTCAGGAACCGGTGCCGGCTCGTCGTCTTTTTGGCAAACGTATTTGCCGATGAGCTCGCCTGTGATCTCGTCTCGAAACTCTGACGGCTCCAAAAGAATGTATCCGTCGTGTTTGATGTCGACGCCTTTGCAAAGGCTTCCTCTGAACGACTGGCCTCCGTCCTTGAAAATGAAGTGTCTGCCCCCACGCGGGGTCGACTGTTCCCAGGTATCCGGCAACTCCCGAAATTGAACGAAGGCGTGCCAGGCGCATTCGGGCTTGTAAGCATCCACATCGATTGCCGCGAGGCCTGACTTTTTCAGGTTTAGGCCAATGTTCGCATTCGGCCACTTCCGCCACCATGCCTCAATGACGTCAGGATCGCGGGACGCCAAATGGTGCCCCCCATTTCCGCCTTCGACAGCCGGCAACAAACAGGATTTGTCCGCTCTGCACGGCAGGACAAAATAACCACGAGCTGCATATTCAAGGGCCGCTTGCCCCATCGCGGAGAGTTCAGTTTGCGCTTCCGCGCTTCTCTTGTCAGACATATCTCGACCTCATATGAGGCCGCATAACGCACTCAAATAGTTGACTTTTTAATGACTGCCATGTAGGGTGGCAGATGTGTTGGTGACGATGTCGCGGGCGTTGCGCGGCGTTGTTCGGGAGTGATAAGCGGGGCTGGGAAGAGCCCCGCTTTTATTTTTGATTGTCAGGCAGCACGGGGTTCGATCGCAGGAAAGCTCTCGACCCAATCCTGAAAATCGACCGCTCTAAAAAACGTCCGCCGGCCACATTTCACAGCGCGGAGTTCGCCAGCGGCGATCCTTCGATAAAGGGTTGCACAGCTAATCCCAGCTACGTCGCAAACCTCTTGGACACTCATTAGCTCACGGCTCATCGTTGATCTCCTCTACATGTCAACGACGATCATCTCGTCGCAGGAGAACGAATAGCCGCTCAAACGACCGCAACTCGCCCTACAAATCATCGCAGGATTTGGGGCTATATTCGCTTTGAGAACCGTTCGATCAATTCCCGTCCATGACCATTCTCTGCCCAGCGCTCGCCGACGAGAGGAGATTTGTGCACTTGGCCATTTGCATCCGTCCACGACTTCGCTCGGCCCTCCCAAGCCTTGCGAATGACATCGGCGCCACCAAGCTCCGGCCAATCGTCGGAGGCTCGGATCGCCGCTTCCCGGATGGATAAACCTTGCTTAGCCCGATAGTAGGCTATCGCTTCTACTCGGAGATGTGATCTCCAATGCTCTGAAAAATATTGTAGGTCACTCGGACCGCTGGAGCCGACCACCCCAAGACCTTTCGCAAGAGCATCAGAGACATCTCGCGAATTTCTACCTTCAAGGATGGCTTCAACGGCTCCGGAGAATGCGTTCCCGAGAACATCCAAGGCGTGACGAGGTAGTTCGACCTCATAGCCTTTGGCGCGAAGCCCCAAGAGCAGCATCACGCAATGAGCTTCGTGATCACCGCCCTCAACGGTTCCTTCAATCGTCATTAGATCTTCCGGGATGATTTTGAGCCGCTTCCTCCGCGACCCGCTCATTGGATCTGCCCCAACGGAAGCGACACCACGTTTCGGCGCCCGAGCACTTCCTGCTCGATGAATACGGCCCACCGGTTCAGAGCATTGCTAAGCTCCCTCAGGCGTTGAGAGCGATCATACACGGCGGTCACCCCCATCAACCTCATTGGCGAATGAGCAAGTATTCTGGCAATGACGTTTTCCGGAATGCCAAGCTCCCCCATGCCTGTGGCGACACCCCGACGCAGATCGTGCACGCACCACGGCTCATCAAGTTCCGCTGAGACACGGGCCGCCTTGGCGGCAGATCGCCATCCAGCGTATGGCCTCACTCCATCGGTCGAGAAAATCATGTCCCCCAGCTGTGGCATCGCCTCCAAGATCTCAACGGCCTGCTGAGGTAATGGCACCAGATGTGGGCGCCTCCCCTTCATCCGGGAAGCCGGAAGCGACAAACATGTGTACCCGTCTATTTCGATCACCTCGGCGCGATTGACCTCCGTCCATTCCTGTCGACGAAGCGGTACAAGTATGAGCAGCCGGATGAGCGCTCGTGGAATGGGCTGCAACTGCTCGGCGGAACGCCAGATCCTCACTATCTCGGTAACGTTCAGCACCCTGGAGTTGCCTTCCTTCGCTTTCCGGATGCTGGTTTCTTCAACCCTCGCCGTCCGCGCCACTGGGTTCTCCTGCACCTCTCCTTGTGTGACCAACCACGAATAGAGGGCGCTGAGGGTGCTTCGGACGCGGTTGACCTCAGCAGTGAGCCGCTTCTTTGTCTTCAGATGCGTGAGCAGCCGAGCCACATGACGTTGCTCGATATCTCGGACATCAAGATCACCGATCTTCTCAAAACCCAGTACGTGGAGTTCGAGACGACGCCGGCATTGATCAGCTGACCGGTTGGTGCTTGCCGACAGCCAAAGATCTGCCGCAGCTTTGAGTGTCAGCTTTGAAGGTCGGATGAACTCATCTCGCGGGTCTATCCCACGCCGAGCTTGGTTCCGCCAATCTTCCGCGATCCGCCGGGCCTGTGCGACGCCTATGGACGGATAAGCACCAAGATCCCGCCTGACCCTGCCTGCGCCCCTAATTGATAAACGCGTGGACCACGATTTCGAGCCGGTTGGATGCACGCGCAATGCCAACCCGCGAACCTCGCTGTCTTGGATCTCGTATAGATCGGCGCGAGGTTTCGCACTCCGATAAACGGTGTCGGTGGTTGCCATGCGTGCTCCATCGGCAAAGATCTGGTCCATTTCTGGTCCACAGAATGATGAGCGAACATGACCTGTTATGCAATCACATGAAACGAAGAAATATAATAATTAATTGATTTTTATGAATTAATTATGACGCCTGAGAAATCATGAGATTTCATGAGAAGCTACACCCTACGTCTCCCAGACGTGAAGCCTCCCTGTTCAACTTGCCGGGAACCTAACGGTTCCCGGCATTTTTTCTTTCCGGGTACGGCTTCGGATCCTCCCCAGCCCCTATAATCTTCGCCGCTCTGCCAGATCAGGGGGGGGTCCGACTGATTTCTGCGCGCATGTCCGGCAAGAATTTCGATACAGTCGACCCTGTGTTCCGAGCGCTGTGGAGAAAGATCAATGATTCAGTCCAGGGTAGCCATGGTAACCGGCGGCGGAGGCGGGATAGGAGCTGCCATGGCGAGCGCCGTTGCGGCGCGCGGCGTCAGGATCGCGGTGACAGACATCGATCTCGCAGCTGCCGAAAAGGTGGCGCAGAACCTTAACAAGGCGCACGGAGACGGATCCGCCATCGCGCTCGCGCACGATGTCTCCAAGGAAGCGGACTGTGTGCGCGCCGTCAGGGATACGGTTGACCGCTTCGGCAGCGTCGACATCCTCTTCAACAATGCCGGCATCAGCGTCAGCAGCTTTCGCGGCGATGCGGAAACCAACCTTCCGACAATCACGGAACTGACGCCCGATCTGATGGACCGCTTCTACCGCATCAACTTCATGGGGGCGGTCCACATGATCCGCGCCACCGTCCCCGCCATGGTCGAGCGAGGCTGGGGCCGGGTCATCAACAATACGACCAGCTTCATCACCATGATGCGTGTCCTCCCATACGGCCCGCTGAAAGCCGCACTGGAGGCAAGCTCGGCCGTATGGGCGGCTGAACTCAAGGACACCGGCGTGACGGTGAATGTCCTGGTTCCGGGAGGCCCAACCGATACCGCTTTCATCCATCCCGATGCCGGCATTCCGAGGGAGAAGATGCTCAAGCCGTCCGTCATGGGACCGCCGGCGGCATGGCTGGCCAGCCCGGACTCCGACGGCATCACGGGCAAGCGCTATATCGCGGGGTTCTGGAACACCTCGCTTCCGGAGCGCGAGGCTGCCCGCGAGGCCGGCGCGCCCATCGGCTGGCCCGACCTCGCGGCCGCAACCAGACTGTGGCCTGGCGAGGAACCGGGGAAAGGCCCCGGTCAGGGGCTATGAGACCGTCTTAAGAATCTGCGTATGCGACTGTGGGGACCGATCAGCAACACCATCTCGGGCCTCAAAGCGATGCATGACTGAGCAAAATGATCCGCAAAACCAAGAGACGGTGCCTTTGCTACTCGCGGAAGTGACCCCTTAGGGTCGCCTGCTGCCAGGATGAGCGCGGAGGGATTGAATCCCAGATCAGGAGGGAGGGGCTGTTCCTTTATGAGGACTCAGCGATGTCTACCGAGCTTGGAGAGTTTGGAAGCTCCTCACCCCACGCTCCCTGGACTAGGGGAGAATTGGCCGGCCAGAAGCGACCTCTCAGACCGAAAAGCGATCTCGGCCCGCCGTATGTCGAATTCGCATCTCCGATTAAAGGTCTGTGACTAGGCGTGATGGCAGATCGAGATGAGAATGCCGACCCTCGGCCTCACTAATGCTTTCATCAGTCTGCTTGAGCCGGATACATGCGGTGTAACGCGCCGGAAGGAACAGCAAGATCAAGGCGACGACGAAGGCCGCACCTGAGCACCTGACCGGGCACAAAGCAGCCCACGGCATACGGTTGCCTCAGTCGCGATTGGCGTCGCTGCACGTCAGGGAGCCGATCTCTGCATGAGGTCAAATCGAAGGCTCAATCCCTTCATGTCCATCCATAGCTTTGAATTCAAAAGGATTTCCAAGACCAATTCAAAGTACGCCCTAGACAAACGAATACTTAGTTCACGGCTTCCGGGCGGATCGGCGATGGTGGCAAAAAAAGGCTTGCCGAGGCATCGACACCGGCTCCGGCGCGGGAGGATCAAATGGAAGAAGACCACACAGCGTCAGGCTGGCGGGTCCGGATGGACGTGGTTCGCGGTTCTTTACCGATACTCGACTTGATCGGCTGCGCAGCACTCCTGGTGATGTTCTGGCAATATTTCGCGCAGGCTTCGGCTCTGCCGCCACCGTTCAACAAGATCGATATCGGGGCCGGCGGATTTCCCATCTTGCTGGCTGTTGCCACCTTGATCGCCATCGTGTCGGTCGCGGGTGCCGCCATCGTGCGATTGGTGGACCCGGTACCCGTTATCTGGGTGTCGATCCGGCGGCCGCTATTCGTTTTGGCAACAGTTGGGCTTCTGGTTCTCCAGTCAATCTGCTTCGAAGCGCTCGGCATGCTGCCGAGCGTTCTGACCTTTGCCCTATTAACGATGCTGGCTTGCGGCGAGCGCCGACCATTGCACCTGATCGGTGTTCCCGTCGCGCTGGCCGCGTTCATCTATCTCGTTTTCCGCCTCGCGCTCGACGTCAATTTGCCCTGAAGGACCGCAACATGCTTGAGAGTCTTGCGATCGGTTTTTCCGCCTTTGGCGACCCAATGGTCTGGATCGCCCTCGTATTTGGCGCTTTGGCGGGCTACCTGATTGGGGCTATTCCGGGCCTTGGTCCGAGCCTCGGCGTCGCGCTGTTGATCCCGTTCACTTATGGAATGGATCCGGTCGTTTCGATCGTCGGTCTTGTCGCGCTTTATGCCGCGGCGGAATATGGTGGCGCGATCACCGCAATCTTGATCAACTCTCCTGGTACCGCCGCCGCGGTCGCTACCTCTTGGGACGGTTATCCGCTGACCAAACAGGGACGGACGGGAGAAGCGCTGACGGTTTCGATCTTGTCGTCGGGCGCGGGCATCTTCATTTCGACCCTGTTCCTGATCCTGACAGCGGTTCCGCTGTCCGAATTCGCCCTGCGCTTTGGCCCGGGGGAATACTTTGCCTTGGCCCTGGTGGGTCTCAGTCTTGTGGCCGGCCTTTCTGAAGGATCGCCACTTAAAGGAACTGTGGCGATGGGGATCGGTCTCGCACTGGCCACTGTCGGTCTCGATGTGCAGACAGGCGTGCCACGTTTCTCAATGGGCAATCCCGAGTTTTATGAAGGTCTGCCGCTGGTTCCCGTTCTGCTGGGACTCTACGCTCTTTCCGAGGTCTTATTCATGATTGAGGAGGGTCCGTCGGAAAAACTGAAGAGTACACCGATTGGCGGACTCCTGGCATTGCCGGTTAAAACGATCCTGAGCCTCAAAAAGGTCATCCTGCGCAGTTCTGTACTCGGTTATGCGATCGGAGTCATTCCCGGAGCAGGAGCGTCCATCGCATCCTTCGTGTCCTATGCGGTTTCCAAACGGGCTTCCAAGACACCGGAGAAATTCGGCAAGGGCTCCCTCGAAGGGGTTGCCTCATCGGAAGCGGCGAACAATTCTGCTGTGGCCGGGGCATTGGCGCCTCTGCTGGCGCTTGGCATTCCGGGTTCTCCCACAACGGCGATTATGGTCGGTGCGCTGATGGTCCAGGGCATCCAGCCGGGACCGCTTCTATTCGCCAGATCGCCCGAAATCCCCTACACGGTCTTTGCTTCGCTTTGGGTCGGCGTGCCGGTGATGGTGCTGGTCGGTCTAGCGGGGGCAAAGGTCTGGGCCCATGTCGCGAATATCCCGCGCCCAGCCGTTGCCGCGATCGTCGCTGGAATCTGCTTTGTCGGCGCTTACGCTTCGCACACCACGATGTTTCCGGTTCATGTCATGACAGTGTTTGGTGTGCTGGGATATGTCTTGCGCAAGCTCAAGTTTCCACTGGCGCCGATCGTCCTCGCACTGGTCCTCGGCGAAATGATGGAAACCAGCTTCCGACGCGCGCTGATCTCGAACAAAGGCGAATGGGACATCTTCTACACCTCGCCCATGACCGTGATCCTAATCCTGATCGCCGTTCTGGCTCTCGTTTGGCCCGGCGTATCCCTGGTGCGGGCCCGCCGCGCCAAGGCCAGGTCGATTTGACCAAGTTTCGAGTCCCCGTTGCCTGACAAACGCTCAGTTCACCCAGGCAACGGGAACACGGAAACTACCCCCATGGTGGGAACACCGCAAAATTCGAAGACTGCCATGGGAGGAAGAAATGACAGCGTGCAACCTTAAGAAACTGGTCTTGGGCATCGTCGGCGTCGCGACCCTGACATTGAGCGTCGCCCAGAGTGCGGAGGCCAAAGACTGGGCTCCGGATGCGCCAGTCAGCTTTGTTCTGCATACCAAGCCGGGAGGAGGTGTCGATGTGTTCAGCCGGACCCTGGCAAAAGAGTTGGAGCCGATCATCGGCCAGTCTATCGTGGTTGTAAACGCACCCGGCGGCGGCGGTGCGACGCAAATGGCCAAGCTTCGCGTGGCCAAGCCCGACGGTCTGACCCTTGGCGTCAACACCGTCACCCACCTGACCGGCATGAAAACCAATCTGCGCGGCACCTTTTCGCCTGAAGATTTCGAGTGGATTGCGCTGGCTCAGATCGACCCGATCATGTTCTTCGTGGCCAAGGATTCCAAACTGAACTCGATCACCGATCTGGTCGAACTGGCCAAAGCCAATGGCGGCGAAGTGAACATCGCCGGTTTCGGTCCCGTCGGCTCGATGCAGAATATCGGCATGGCGATGCTGGAAAAAGCCGCAGGCGTGAAGTTCAACTGGGTTGCCCACCAGTCGACCCCCGATATCATCGCCGCCGTTCTCGGGGGGCACATGGATGTCGGCGTATCCAACCTCGGTCCGACCCTGTCGTTTTTCGAGGCGGGCCGCCTGAAAGGACTTGGTGTTCTCGGCGACAAGCGTCTGGCTTCTTTGCCCGACATGCAGACCTTTGGCGAGCAGGGTTACAACGTGGACACCAGCTGGCTGCAGATTCGCGGTGTCTTTGGTCCCAAGGGCATGCCGATGGAGCTGCAGCAGCAGATCGCCGATGCCATCCACAAGGCCATGGCGAGCGACAGCTACCAGACCTACGCCCGCGCGGCCGGGGTCCAGGACAGCGATTACGGCCCCAAAGAATATTCGGCCTTTATCAAGCAGATGAGCTCTGTGGCGGAAGAACAGCTCAAGGCGGCTGGCATTATCGAGTGATTTTTCGTTCCCGGCCTCTCCTTCGAACAAAGGAGAGGCCGTTCTCAGACGGTTTCTCATTCACGGAAGGTGTCCAACATGACCGGTGCATTCACCGGCCTGCGGGTCGTTGACACGACGCATGTTCTTGCCGGCCCTTACGCGAGCTACCAGATGGCGCTTCTGGGAGCGGAGGTGATCAAGCTCGAGGCTCCGAATGACCCCGATCAGGCCCGGTTCACCGGCACCGATCGCGATCTGGTTCGGGACGCCATGGGAACAGCGTTTCTGGCGCAAGGCGCTGGCAAGAAAGCGCTGGCGCTGGATCTAAAATCCGAGGCGGGCCGTGGTGCCTTGCTGCGGTTAATAGAGACAGCCGATGTCTTTGTGGAAAATTACCGACCTGGCGCGTTCAACGAGCTGGGGCTCGGTTATGAGGATATGGCCCGGATCAATCCGCGCCTGATCTATTGTTCGGTGTCCGCCTTCGGTGCAACCGGACCGCGCCGGCATCAGACCGGCTATGACAATGTTATTCAGGCTTTTTCCGGTATCATGGACATGACCGGACATGGCGATGACCGCCCGCTGAAATGTGGCGCGCCCGTTGTTGACTATTCGACCGGCTTGACGGCGGCCTTTGCGATTTCCGCCGCGCTGTTCCAGCGTGAACGCACCGGTATGGGGCAAAACATCGAAGTGTCAATGCTGGACGTCGCGCTCACGTTGATGACCGCGCCCGCGACGGATTTCCTTTGGACGGGCAAACACCCCAAGGCCAAAGGCAACAAGTTTGCCTTCGCGACGTTGGGCATGTTTCAGGCTTCCGATGGCCCGATTATGATCGCCGCCTCGAACCTGCGTCAGCAGCGGCGGCTGTGGATCGGGCTGGGCCGCGAGGATCTCGTCAAGTCGGATAACCTGTCTCGGATCGACGATTATGAGACAGAGCACGCGGCGCTGGAGTCGATCATCTCGACCATGCCCGCCGCCTATTGGGAAGAGTTCCTGACGGAGCGACGGGTCCCGGCGTCCCGCGTTCGCCGCCTGGAAGAGGCGTTGAACGACCCCCAAGCCGAGGCACGCGCACAATTCCTGCGGCTGGCGGACCCTAGCGGCCGCCTTGACGGGCTACGGGTTCCCTCGGTCGCGTTCCGGATGTCGCAGTCGGATTCCGGTGTGACCCTGCCACCTCAGCGGGTGGGGGCGCAAACGGCGGAAGTTCTGCGTTCCATCGGCTTTGGCGATGACGAAATCGAAGCACTGTGTCTGGCCGGTCTGGCGCTGCAGGCCGGAAGCTTGGTAGCCAGGGAAGAGGCACAGTCATGACAACCGCTATCGAAAGACTGGCCGGTCTGGCCGCAGATTGGTTGCACGTGCCCATACCGCCCGAGGTACTTCACGCGGTACATTGCGCGACGCTGGACTGGTTCGCCACGACCCTGCCGGGCACATTGCAGGCTCCGGCCACTTTGTTGTCGGCGACTGGACTTGGCCGCCCGGGCGGCAATGCCTGGTGTTATACGAGTGAACGGCGGATTGATCCCCGCGGAGCCGCCTTCATCAATGGATCGGCCAGCCACACGGTCGAGTTCGACGATATATACCGGGATGGCGGTTATCACCCCGGTTCACCAACCTTTGCAGCGGCGTTGGCCGTAGCGCAGGATATAGGTGCGCCGAGGGATGCGTTCGACCGCGCGGTGATCGGCGGCTACGAGGTCGGCTGCCGCTTGGCGATGGCACTGCAACCCAGCCACTACGAGTTCTGGCATATCACGGGCACTGTCGGTACCTTCGGAGCGGCTGCGGCTGCGGCGATGCTGCTTGGCTGCGACCGCGACGGGATCGCCAATGCACTCGCCATCTCGGCCAGCCTTGCCGGCGGCATTCAGCAAAACCTCCAGGGACAGAGCATGGTGAAAGCGATGCATTCCGGACATGCCGCCGATGCGGGAATCCTGGCCGCCTACGCCGCCCTTGCCGGGGCGACCGGCTCTTGGGAAAGCCTGGATGGTTCCAAAGGCTATGCCGCGGCAACCAGCGATGGCATCGGCAATTGGGAGGCTGCATTTGAGGGCGCGGGGGATTGGACGCCGATCACTCGCATGACGGTAAAGATCCACGGCTGTTGCGGGCACATTTTTCCGTCTCTGGATGCTCTCGCGATGCTGCGTGCCGAGCACGGCTTCGGTCCCGAGGCGGTCGAGGCGATCCACATCGAAGGCTACGGTGCCACCAAGGATATTTGCGACCGTCCGAACCCGCGGAGCGCGCAGGAGGCGCGATTCAGTGCGCAGTACTGTCTGTCGGCACTGTTGGTGCTGGGAGGCGTGCGGCTTGCCGCATTCACGCCCGAAGCTCTGAGGGACCCGAATATACGCGCGATCATGCCGCGCATCACCGTTGAGAGGGCCGAGGATCTGGCGACAGAATATCCGCGCAAACGCATGGCTCGTCTGCATGTGCAGCTAAAGGACGGGCGCAAACTGTCGCATTTCCAACGCTCGCGGCGCGGTGATCCGGACAACCCGATCTCGTTGGCCGATCTAATGGCAAAATATGAAGAACTGGCTACTTCTGTTCTGCCGGAGGCGGAGAAGGACCGGCTGCGCCGGATCATTTTTGACGGCGCCGAACTGCCCGACGCTGTGACCAAGAAAACAAAAGTTAAGAATTGAAATCGCTGCCTCGGCTGCGCATTGATGAGAAGGAATAGCCATGAACACCGCAGTTTCTCTGCCAGAGTTCATCACCGTTTCCAACTGCGAGGGAATCGCCACGATCACGCTGGATCGCCCCGACAAGCGCAATGCGATCAACGATCAGATGCGTGCGGAATTGATTGCGGCTTTTACAGACGCGGATGCTGACACGGAGGTCCGCGGGATCATCCTGACCGGCGCAGGCAAGAGCTTTTGCTCGGGCGGCGATATAGCTGGGATGCGGGCGCGACTTGAGGCGCCCTCTGGCGAGGTGGCCTTCAACGGCTGGAAAAGGCAGAAGAGCACGCACCGCGGCGTGGCCGCCATCCACGGGGTCACCAAACCTGTGATCGCGGCGATCAACGGCGATGCATATGGCCTTGGGCTCGACATGGCGCTGGCCTGCGATTTCATCATCGCTGCCGAAGGCTCCGAGATGTCGATGAGCTTTATCAAGCGGGGCCTCGTGTCAGATGGTGGCGGCATGTATTTCCTGCCTCGCCGCGTCGGCTTGCCCAAAGCCAAGGAACTGATCTTTTCGGCCAAGGTCATGGCAACTGCGGAAGCGCTGGCTATCGGCTTGATCGACCGAGTTGCTGCCCCCGGCGCGCTGCTGGACGAGGCGCATGCGTGGGCGAAGGAGCTGACCGTGGGTTCCGCCACGGCAATCGCCCTGACCAAGGAAATCATCGACAAGACCTTCGAGCGGTCGGATGAGGAGATCTTCGCGCTTGGCCGCAAGGCGCAGGCGGTCTGCTACACGACGGCGGAACACCGAAAAGCGGTCGAAGATTTTCTCAACAAGCTGTCGAAATAAGGTTTTCCGCGATGTCCAAGATGCGCGCCATTCTGAACCCGGCCTGCGTTGCTGTCGTCGGGGCCTCGAACGATCCGGCAAAGCTGACCGGGCGACCGATTGCCTTCCTGCAAAAGCATGGGTACGCGGGCGCGATTTATCCGGTCAACCCGCGCTATGAAGAGATTGCCGGGCTGAGAAGTTATGCCAACGTCGCGGACCTACCGGAAGCGCCGGATCTGGGCCTCGTGCTTGTGGGTGCGCATCGAGTTGTCGAGGCAGTGCGCGATCTGGCAGCGCGCGGGACCAAAGCGGCGATTGTCCTTGCTTCAGGTTTCGGCGAGGCGGGAGCGGACGGCCGCGAGCGGCAGGAGCAATTGCGTGAAGCGGCAGGAGGCATGCGCATTCTCGGGCCTAATACCATTGGCGCCGTGAACCTGACCGAGGGGATTCCGCTGACCGCGTCAGGAGCGATGGAAGTCGAGGACCTGCCGGCCGGCAAGATCGCTCTTCTGTCGCAATCGGGAGGCATCCTCGGTTCGCTGTTGTCGCGGGCCGTTGCACGAGGCATCGGCTTTTCCAAGCTGGTGGCCACGGGCAACGAGGCCGATCTGGAAGTCTCGGATTTTCTTGAGGCGCTGGCTGAGGATGACGAGACGAAAGTGGTCGCGCTTTATCTGGAAACCATCCGCGACGTACGCAAGTTCCGCTCGGCGGCCACAAAGGCGACCGCAGCCGGTAAGTCCATCGTTGCCTACAAGGTCGGGCGCTCGGAATCCGGCGCGCGCTCTGCGGTGTCGCACACCGGCGCGCTGGCCGGAGCCGACGAGGTTTATGATGCGCTATTCAAGCAGCTTGGCATCATCCGCGCCCGGACCTTTGCCGACCTGTTGGACATTCCGGCGGCGCTGGCACAAGGCCGTGCGATGACAAGCAATCGTGTGGCCATCGTGACCTCGACCGGCGGTGCCGCCACTGTGGTGGCGGACAATGTCGGTCTATTGGGCCTGGAAGTACCCGCACCCGACACGGAGACCGCCGGCAAGCTGATCGAGCTGGAACTGAAGGAGGCAGAGCTTGACCGGAACCCGATTGACGTGACGCTGGCCGGGCTGCGTCCCGACCTCTTCCGCGCGGTCCTGCGGATATTGGTCGAAAGCCCCAGCTATGACGCGATTGTCGTGGTTGTCGGGTCGTCGTCGATTGCCCAACCCGATTTGGTCGCTCAGCCGGTTCTTGAAACGCTGGCACTGACCGACAAACCCATTTTGGCTTACGTCAGTCCGGATGCGCCCGGCATCATCCGCCAGCTCAATGCCAGGGGGATTCCGGCTTTTGCCGCGCCCGAAAGCTGTGCTTCGGCCTTGCACTCTCTGGCAGCGCCGAGGGATGGGCGAAATGAAAGCGCCTCGAATGCGAAGAATATTGATTGCAGCGATGTTCCTGCCGGAACGCTCAACGAGGCGGACGCTAAGAAGGTATTTGCCCGCTTCGGCATATCGGTGACGCGCGAAGTCACGGCAGAGACACCGGACGCGGCGGCGAAAGCCGCAGGCGATTTCGGCGGCCGTGTGGCAATCAAGATTCTGTCGAACGAGATTCTGCACAAGTCCGAGATGGGCGGTGTCGTGTTGAACGTCGATCCGGCAGACGTAGGTCGTGAATGCGCGGCCATGATGGCCCGCGTGCGGGCGGCGACATCGGCAAAGATTGACGGCTTTCTCGTGCAGGAAATGGTCACGGGCGGGGTCGAGCTGATCCTCGGATACAATCGCGATCCTCAACTGGGAGCCTATGTCCTGCTGGGGGCGGGCGGCGTGACGACCGAGTTGTATAACGACGTGGCGATCCGTCTTTTGCCGCTGGACCGTGCCAGCGCAAGGGACATGATCGACGAGATAAAGGCAGGCGCTCTGCTTCGGGGATTCCGCGGCAAACCCAAGGCCGACATCGAGGCTCTGATCGACGCCATGATCGCATTTTCGGCCATGGCGGAGACTCTCGATAGTCGCCTTAGTGAAGCCGAGATCAACCCGGTTTTCGTTCTGCCGGAAGGACAGGGAGCGTGGGCCGGCGACAGCCTGATCGTGCTCGACTGACCCGACATGCGCCCATTGCTGCGGAGGTGGATGGCAGCTCCGCCAGAGCCTTATTGTGCCGAGGACCAGGGATATGACGGACGTTTACATATGCGACTACATTCGCACGCCGATCGGCCGCTATGGCGGTGCGCTGTCTTCGGTGCGCGCTGACGATTTGGGGGCAATTCCGTTGCGGGCGCTGGTCGAGCGAAATCCACGGCTGAATTTGGCCGCCGTCGATGAGGTCATCTTCGGTTGCGCCAATCAGGCAGGCGAAGATAACCGTAACGTAGCCCGGATGTCGCTGCTGCTGGCAGGCTTCCCGGACAGCGTGCCCGGCACGACGATCAATCGGCTCTGCGGGTCAGGCATGGATGCTGTGATCACGGCGTCGCGCGCGATCAAGGCCGGAGAAGCCGAAGTGATTATCGCGGGCGGCGTCGAGTCCATGTCCCGCGCTCCCTTCGTGATGCCCAAGGCGACGACGGCCTTCGGCCGCGGCAACGAAATCCACGACACGACGATCGGCTGGCGCTTCGTCAACCCGCTGATGAAGGCTCAGTACGGCGTCGACAGCATGCCGGAAACGGCGGAGAACGTGGCCGAGGATTTTGGCGTCAGCCGCGCCGATCAGGATGCGTTCGCTCTACGATCGCAGCACAAGGCTGCTGCGGCGATGGAGAGTGGGCGACTGGCGCAGGAAATTACCGCTGTCAGCATCCCCCAGCGCAAGGGCGATCCGGTCGTGGTGACGATGGATGAACACCCACGCCCGTCGACAAGGCTCGAGGATCTGCAGAACCTCAAGACCTTCGTAAAAGCTGACGGCAGTGTGACGGCGGGCAATTCCTCGGGAGTCAATGACGGCGCGGCGGCGTTGGTTCTGGCGACGATGGAAGCCGCCGAGAAAAACGGGCTGACTCCGATTGCCAGGGTTCTGGGCGGTGCAGCCGCCGGCGTCGCTCCGCGCATCATGGGTTTTGGCCCGGCGCCCGCATCTAAGAAGATGATGGCAAGGCTTGGCCTTGTGCAACAGGACTTCGCGGTCATCGAACTGAACGAAGCCTTTGCCTCTCAAGGTCTGGCGACCCTGCGTGATCTGGGAATTCCTGATGACGATGCTCGCGTAAACCGCAATGGCGGCGCCATCGCATTGGGTCACCCTCTCGGCATGTCGGGTGCGCGGATCACAGGTACGGCGATGTTGGATTTGAAACCGGGTGAGAAATCGCTGTCGACCATGTGCATCGGCGTCGGCCAGGGGATCGCCATAGCGTTGGAACGGCTCTAGCTTTCCATCATTGGCCTTGTATTAATAAAGGGCGTGTTTTCGATTTATGAATGTAGTGATCAGAGTATCGCCCATGGGTGACTCTGTCGCCCCCCTCGTTTCAATTCGATCTGATTCCGTCGTGAGGGGATTGCAAACAGCAAGACCGAAAAAATGATGCACCCGGTTCCTCCCCTTAATCCGCTGCGCACTTTCGAAGTTGCAGCACGTCTGTGCAGTCTGACGCTGGCTGCGGAGGAGTTGAACGTCAGTCAGGTCGCGGTCAGCCGTCAGGTCAAGACGCTGGAGGATTATCTGGGGGTGGCCCTGTTCCGGCGCTTGCATCGCGGCGTGGAACTTACCGATGAGGGGCGTCAGCTGTACGAAGGAATATCCCACGCTTTCCAGGATATCGCCACGGCCGCGCGACGTGTGTCCCGTCGCGGGCGGCGCGACATCCTAGCCATACAATCCTATACGACATTCTCGCAGCGTTGGCTCATCCCGCGCCTGACAAATTTTCACGATACGCACCCACGCATTGAGGTGCGCCTGAGTTCCTCGATCGCGCCTGTCGATTTCGAAAGCCAGAATCTGGATGCCGCGATCAGAGCCGGGAAAGGCGATTGGCCGAACCTGCATTCCGAGAAGTTGGTCGACGTCGAACTCATCCCGGTCTGCACTCCCGAATATCAGCGACAGCACAAGCTAATCGAACCGGACGAACTCGGGCGTGTGCGCCTGCTGCACTCAATGGCGCGCCCGACGGACTGGACCGCATGGATCAAACGAGTCGGCGCGGAGGTTGACCCGGAGCCTGGTATTCGCTTCGAAAATTCGGCGCTGGCCTATGAAGCGGCGTCCATGGATAGCGGGGTCGCACTGGCCGTGAAGATTTTCGTCAAACGACAATTGCAGAGCGGCAGTCTGGTTGCGCCATTCGGCGACCTGACCTGTTACAGTGGCGAAGGATATTTTTTGACATGGCCCAAGAATTCGGAACCGTCACGCACCTTGATCAAGTTCCTCGATTGGATGCGCGACCGCATCAAGGTCGAGAGTTATGAACGCGGAGCAGACGCCGTCGAATAGGTGAGCGGTCTCGTATCGGACCTCCGGATGTTGATCGGAATGGAACGCGCTCCACGCCGATCCGATCTTTGAGTGCGGCAAAGAATGCCTGAGCGGGTAGGTCGTCCCGGATGATGCCCGACTGCTCAGCGTCCGACGAATGCTTTCAATGTCCGCTTTGGGTCCAACCGGCCGATTTAGCCAACTTGCTCTTCCTGTGCCATGTCGCGCATGGTGTAAGGGATGTCTCCGGTGCCATAGCCGGATTCGCGGCGACCGGCATCCAGTCGGTCCGGAAAGCGGTGGGATCATTGATCATCACCGCCGAAGCATCGAGCCGGTCGGCGGCTTGCATCGCGACATCGACATCCTGCGCGAAAATACTGGCCTGAAAGGCAGTCGGCAGCGCGTTCGCCTGTCGGATCGCATCCTGTAGAGCGCGATAGCGATAAACCGCAACAACAGGGCCGTCTTCAATCACACCGTATGCTGAGGGGATGCACCCCTTATGCAGATCCTCTCGCACCAGCCGGCAATCGGACCGTGATCGTCGTGCCGACCCCGAGTTCGCTCTCGATATCCATGCGCCCGCCGTAGAGTTCAACGAACTTCTTCGAGAGCGCCAGCCCGATACCCTTGCCGTGCGGATTGTGGGTCTTGCCGTTTTCAAGCTGATTGAACGGCTCGAGGGCTTTCGGGATATCCGCTTCGGACATTCCGATCCCGGTGTCGGAGACACTGATCTCGATGGCGTCGCCCCCATTCCGTTTCGCCGTCAGCTCGATCCTTCCACCCTGCAGCGTGTAGTGAATGGCATTGTTGAGCAGATTGATCAGGACCTGACGCAACTTCAGAGGATCGATCCGGACCGGCGGAAGATTTTCCTCGCCGCGGATCAGGCGCAGCTCGATCCCCCGCGTCTTGGCAAAGGGCGCGAGCATGTCCCGGCAAAACACCATGATCTCGCTCACATCCACCGGCTCGCTATGGGCTCCAGCCTGCAGGGAGTCGCCCTTTACGAGAGTGAGCATCTCGTCGATCAGATTGGAAAGATGCTTCCCGCTCTCCGCGACGAGCGACGCATACTCCTTGTATTTCGAGGTCCCGACCGGTCCGACGGCCTCGCTCGCGATAACCTCGGCGAACCCGATGATGCTGTTAAGCGGCGTTCTCAGTTCGTGACCCAGCTTGTTGAAGGTCTCCTGCTTGAATTCCTTCTCCAGTTCGGTCTCGCGCTGCGCGAATTCCAGATTGGCGAGCAGATGCTCCTTTTCCGCCGCCAGCGCGAGCCGTTCTTCGGCCGAGCGCCCGATCTCGCGTCCCCAGACCAGCACGACAGTGAGATAGACAAGGCCCATGAGGGCGATCACCTGCCCTCCCGGCTTATCGATGAACATAATTCCCGTGATCAACCCGATCCCGGCCGGCAAGACATAGACCCTGAAGATTCTCTGGCTGCCCGTAAGTGTGAAGGTGGCCCCCGCCAGCATCCCGCAGACCCCGACAGAGACGATCCCGAGAACCTCGATCGGCATCGGGAAACGCGCGACCGCGAGGCCGGTCAGAGACCAGACGAGACCCTGCGCCGCCGCACAGAGGAACATCCGGCGCTCCCAGAGGGGCGCCTCCGAAGGTTCCGGGTCTGACCGGCGAAATCTGTCGACCAGGTACACGCGGTAGAGAGAAAACCCTCCCGTGAGGAGCACCCATCCGAGGAGATAGATGGATGGAACATGATCCCTGGCGGCAAAAGAAATCAGCGCCGCGATCGCGACGTTGGCAAGCGCCGGAAGATTCGAACTGAAGAGCGGTTCAATGCGCTGAAACATCAGATCGGCCGCTGCATCGTAGACAGCAGGTCTCTCGATCCGATGCGGAGAAGACTGCTTCATCGATCCTTCCGTCCTGCTGTTTCGCGCCTAAAACCCAACGGGAGTAAGCCTTCCCGGTCCTCAGGAGTCGAGGCAATACGACATCTTCAGTTGCAGCATGCGTCAGCCGTGTCTGATTTCTCACAATTTTCCAATGCCAAAAGCATCCGGCATACATGCTGGCGCGCTTAACGTAATCAAACGGTTAAGAAAGGCGTAAATGTCTGAAAATTCTGTTGATTGCACCCGGCATACGAGCGCAGCCGGAGATGTAGCGGTCGACGGAGGCGCAGGCCTGATCCACGGCTATCTGAGGGCGATGAAATATTGCGCCGAGTCAGAGCGCCGTAAAGGCGCCTGGCACGATGCCGCCTGTTCCTGACCCGCGCCCTGTTCTCCCCCCGCCCTTCGATCTAGGATCGAGGGATCGCGAGACGGCCGGGGGCGGACCAAGGTTGGAAAAGGCACTGACGCTGCGTCAGATCGAAGTAATCAGGGCGATAATGGTCAGCGGCTCGATCGCCGGCGCCGCACGCCTGCTTAATGTGGCGCAGCCCGGCGTCAGCAGGACCATCAAGCATTTGGATTCGGTGCTCGGCATCAAGCTGTTCACGCGTCAGGGCGGGCGCTTCACCCCAACGCCAGAAGCGCGCGACGTCTTCGCCCAGCTGCAGGAAGTCCACAAGAAGCTCGACGATCTTCAATTCTCGATCAACCAGCTTGGGCGCGGGCAGGACGTCGAACTCTCGATCGGTTCGGTTCCCAGCATCGCCCATGTGATGGTGCCTCGAGCTGCCGCCCGCCTGAAGGGCCGCTTCCCGGACATCAAACTGAATATCGAGGTGCTGAAGATTGAGGAAGCCATCGACTTCCTTATGCTTGGACGGGGTGAACTGGTCTGCATGAGCTACAAGTTCGACCATCCCTCCATCGAGTTCCTGCCGCTCGCACGCGGCAGCCTCGTCTGTATCGTCGGCGCGAATGACCCGCAGGCGAAGAGAAAATCGATCACGCCGGAAGAGATCTCGAAGCGCCCGCTGATCGGTATCGATCCGAACGACCCCTACGGCGGCATCATGGCGCGCATATTCGAGGAGCGCGGTCTCTCATACGACATCGCAATCCGCGCGCGCTTCGGGACGACCGTCGTTCAGTTGGTGAAGCAGGGCATGGGAATGGCGGTGATCGACCGCTTCACGATTGGCGACGAACTCGACATGGACGGACGCGTCGCGGTCCTGCCGATCGAGGCGGACACCTCTTTCGAGACCTATGTCGCAGTTCGCAAGGACCTTGAATTCTCCGGCTTTGCCGAGCAGTTCGTAATCGAGTTACGTGAGGAGATGGCGGGAGACGCAACGGAGCATTTCCTCGCCAAACCATAACATTCTGTTATGTAATCCGTATGTTTTGGTATTTGAGTTAATTTAGCTGATTTGCCATCTTTTTGCGAAGCTGTCTCAAACTTGTCGACGGCTCTCGATTACTCGGCGCGTGTTCGCGGCGCCAGTTCAAAGAAACCGGCGGGAAAATCCGCCCATGGGAGGAAGTTATGATCCGAACGCTTTTTGGAGCGGTGACCGCTCTCGCCCTCTTCACCGGCGCGGCCGCACAGGCCGATTATCCCGAACGTGAAGTGCTCGGCGTCGTCATGTGGGGCGCCGGCGGCGCCACGGACACCGTTGCCCGCGCCGTCAACCCGGCCGCCGAGGAGGCTCTCGGCAAGCCGATCGTCGTGCTGAACAAGTCCGGCGGTGCCGGCGCCATCTCGACCGCTTTCGTGAACGCCGCCCCGGCCGACGGCTACACGTTTCTTTACGGTGCGGAAAACCCGCAGCTGCATCCTGTCATGGGGGTCTCGAAGCTCGACTATTCCAGCTTCTATCCGGTGAACATTCTTGGACGCGGCGTCGCTGTCGTCGTGGTCCCGGCGGACTCCAAGTACAAGTCGATGGCGGACCTTCTGGCGGACATCAAGGCCAATCCCGGAGCGGTCAAGATGGGATCGACCGGTCCCGGCGGACTGCCGAGCACGGTCGGCGCGCTGATCAAGAACTCCGCGCCGTTCGACGTCACCGCCATTCCGTTCGGCGGTGAAGGCCCCGGCCTCACGGCCATGCTCGGCGGCGAGGTCGATTTCATGCCCTCCGGCATTTCCGCCGCGGCCGAACAGATCAAGGCCGGCAAGATGCGCGCGCTCGCGGTGGTGAACCCGACCGCAGTCGACACGCTTCCGGGCGTACCGCCGATCACCGACGCCATCCCCGACATGAAGAAGTTCCTTCCCTGGGGCCCCTTCTACGGCGTCTTCGTGCGCGGTGACGTGCCGGACGACGTCAAGGCGACCATGGTCGCAGCGTTCAAGAAGGCGGCGACCAGCGAAGCTTTCACGACCCTGATGGCGAACCGCGGCAACGTGGTGATGAACATCTCCGGCGACGAGGCCGTGACCTTCCTGAAGAAATGGCAGCAGGTGACCGCCTGGGCCCTTCAGGATACCGGCGCCGCCAAGGTGAACCCGGAAACCATCGGTATCCCGCGTCCGTAAGGAAGCGGTCGCCCGGCCCTGCCGCGGGGCCGGGCACCCCTGCGCGGTGAAAAGAGACCGATGACCTCGATCCCCACCCGGCGTCCCGGCGAGCTTGTCTTCGCCATTGCCCTGCTCGCCTTCAGCCTTGTGGCCCTCTGGCAGGCGCACGACATTTCCGGTTTTTCCAGCCTCACCTCGGCCGGTGTCTTTCCGATGCTCGCCTCCGGCGCGATGATACTGGCGGCGCTCTTCAATCTCGTCGCTTGCCTCGCCAAGCCCCGGGCGGACGGAGGCCGCGCCAAGGCGTTTCCGCGGTTTTTCCACGAGGTCCTGCCGCTACGGCATGTCGCGCTGCTCGGTCTGATCCTGCTCTATCTCATGGCGATGCCGTGGCTCGGCTTTATCGCCAGCTCGGGGCTTTTCCTCTTCGCCGCGTTTTTCCTGCTCTGGCGCAAAGGGCCGGTCCCGACCGCCCTGCTGGCCGCGTTCTCGCTCGGAGCTATCTACGTTGTCTTCCGCCTCGTGTTCCAGGTCGTACTGCCGCAGGGCTCCCTGTTGAGAGGGCTGTTCTGAGATGACGGAAACCCTCTCCTTCCTCGCCACGTCCTGGTTCGATCCCTGGCTCCTGTTCCTGACTGCGGCCGGAACGTTCGCCGGCATCTATGTCGGCGCGATCCCCGGCCTTTCGGTCACCATGGCGACCTCGATCCTGATCTCTTTCACCTTCAAATGGGAGGTGAACGACGCCCTCGCGCTGATCGCCGGCATCTTCGTCGGTGGCGTCTATGGCGGCTCCCGTACCGCGATACTGCTGAACATCCCGGGCGCGCCGAGCGCCATCGCCACCGCCCTCGAGGGCTATCCGATGGCCAAACGCGGCGAGGCCGGCGAGGCGATCGGGCTGACCACCGTGATGTCCGTCTTCGGCGGCTTTGTCGGGATCATCGCGCTCGCCCTCTTCGCCCCGGCGATCTCGAGCTTCGCGCTCAAGTTCCAGTCTCGCGACTATCTCCTTCTCGGACTGATCGGCATCCTGCTCGTCGGCACCCTCTCCGGCGAGAGCTTCGCCAAGGGCGTCTTCGCCGGCGCCCTCGGTGTGCTGATCGGCATGGTCGGGCTCGATCCGATGACCGCGGAAGGACGCTTCACCTTCGGCTCGATCACGCTGATGGGCGGCATTCCCTATGTCGCCGCGATGATCGGCTTCTTCGGCGTCGCCGAGGCGCTGGTACAGCTGCACGGCCTCGACCGGGCGGCGGTCAAACAGAAGATCGACCGGATCATTCCGCACCTGTCAGATGTGAAACGCTACTTCGCGCTTGCGATCCGCGCATCGGGGATCGGCACCATCATCGGTGCCCTGCCCGGCACCGGCGGAGACATCGCGGCCTTGCTCGCCTACGATCACGCCAAGCGCTCGACCAAGAATCCGGAAGTGCCGTTCGGCCAGGGAAACAAGGAAGGGCTGGTTGCCCCCGAAGCGGCCAACAACGCTGCGGTCGGCGGAGCCTTCATACCGATGCTGACCCTTGGCATCCCGGGCGACGCCGTGACGGCGGTCATCATCGGCGCCCTCTTCATTCACGGCCTGAAACCCGGCCCGCTATTGCTGACCGACACACCGCATCTGTTCTGGTTCACAGTCGGCAATCTGGCGCTGGCCAATGTCTTCCTTCTGATCTTCGGCCTGACCGGCATCAAGATCTTCACCAAGATCGTCGAATGCCCGAAAGCGATCCTGATCCCGCTGATCATCGTCCTTTCAGCGGTCGGAACCTACGCCATCCAGAACGACCCGGCCCACATCTATTGGATGCTCGGCTTCGGCGTGGTTGGCTACTTCATGAAGACCTACGGCTTCCAGGTCGGACCGGTCATTCTCGGGGTCATTCTCGGGCCGATGATGGACGAGAACTACCGAAGGGCCATGATCGGTGCCCGCGAAGATGTCGGAACCTTCTTCTGGGATCTGGTTTCGAACCCGATCACGGCCGTGCTGACCATATCCTTCCTGCTGATGCTCGCCTCGCAGACCCCGCTCTGGCGCTGGGCACGGAGCCTCTTGGCACGGAAAAGCTAGTCTGAACGCCCTCGACAACGGAGGCACGACGAAGATGAAGACATCCATCGCCACGGTCTCGATCTCGGGAGATTTCGAGGAAAAGCTGGCAGCCATCGCCGCCGCCGGATTCGACGGGATCGAGATCTTCGAGAACGATTTCCTCGCTTTCGACGGCTCGCCGCGCGAGGCCGGACAGTTGGTCCGCGACAGCGGCCTCGAGATCACCCTCTTCCAGCCGTTCCGCGACTTCGAGGGGATGCCCGAGCCGCAGCGCAGCCGCACCTTCGACCGGGCCGAGCGCAAGTTCGACCTGATGGGAGAACTCGGTGCGGACCTCGTGCTGATCTGCTCCAACATCTCCCCGCTCTCGCTCGGCGGGATCGACCGGGCGGCGGCGGATTTCGCCGAACTCGGCGAGCGCGCGGCGAAGCGCGGGATCCGCATCGGCTACGAAGCGCTGGCCTGGGGCCGCCATGTCAGCGACCACAGGGACGCTTGGGAGATCGTGCGTCGGGCCGACCATCCGAATGTCGGCCTGATCCTCGATTCCTTCCACACGCTCGGAAAGGGCCTCAGCCCGGAATCGATCCGTTCGATCCCCGGCGACCGGATCTTCTTCGTACAGCTCGCCGACGCGCCGAAAGTGGACATGGACCTGTTCCATTGGAGCCGCCATTACCGGAACATGCCCGGCGAA
This sequence comes from Nisaea sediminum, assembly GCF_014904705.1. NCBI lineage: Bacteria > Pseudomonadati > Pseudomonadota > Alphaproteobacteria > Rhodospirillales > Thalassobaculaceae > Nisaea > Nisaea sediminum. The sequence continues at coordinate 157,115 of NZ_JACZCQ010000009.1, read as the reverse complement.
GGCGATCTCGACGTGACCGGCTTCATGCGTGCGGTCTGCGCGACCGGATATGACGGCGTGGTCTCGCTGGAGATCTTCAACGACCAGTTCCGCGGCGGCTCGCCCCGCACCATCGCCGTCGACGGCCATCGCTCCCTGCTCTACCTGATGGACCAGGTGAAACGCGCCGAGCCGGGCATCGCGATCCAGGTCCCGGACATGCCGGCCCGGGTCAAGGCATCAGGCATCGAGTTCATTGAGTTCGCAGCCGATGAGGGCGAGGCCGAGGATCTCGCTGCGATGCTCCGGCGCCTCGGTTTCCGGCGCGCCGGGCGGCATATCGCGAAGGACGTGATGCTCTGGCGCCAGGGCGGAATCAATATCGTCATCAATACCGAGCGCGAGGGCTTCGCCCATTCCTCCTATCTCGTGCACGGCACGACGGTCTGCGATATCGGCCTCAAGGTCGAGGATGCGGGCGCGACCGTGGAGAGGGCGAAGGCACTCGGAGCAACGCCGTTCGAGCAGCCGGTCGGCCCCGGCGAGCTGAAGATCCCCGCGATCCGCGGGGTCGGCGGCGGCCTCATTCATTTCCTCGACGGCAAGAGCGATCTCGCCCGTGTCTGGGAGATCGAGTTCAAGCCGGAAGTGGATGAAGCAGCGGCTGGTGACGTCGGGCTCACCGCGATCGACCACATAGCCCAGACGATGAACTACGAGGAGATGCTGACCTGGCTGCTCTTCTACACCTCGATCTTCGAAACCCGTAAGACGCCTATGGTCGATGTCGTCGATCCTGCCGGTCTCGTCCGCAGCCAGGCCATCGAGAATGCGGAGGGTTCGCTTCGCATCACCCTCAACGGCGCCGAGAACAGCCGGACGCTGGCCGGGCACTTCATTTCAGAGAGCTTTGGCTCGGCCGTGCAGCACATCGCCTTCCGCACGGATGACATTTTCGAGACCGCAGAGAGCCTGCGAAAAACCGGCTTCGTGCCGCTCGCCATTTCGCCGAACTATTATGACGATCTGGAAGCCCGCTTCGGTCTCGCCCCGGACCTGCTCGACCGTCTGAAAAAGGCGAACATCCTCTACGACCGGGACGATCGGGGAGAGTATTTCCAGCTCTACAGCCCGAATTACGGCGACGGTTTCTTCTTCGAGATCGTCGAACGGCGAAACGGCTGTGCGGGATATGGCGCCGCAAACGCGCAGTTCCGGATCACGGCCCAGAAGCGGGCCTTGAGCACTGGCGTGACCGCCGCATCCGTGTAAGCCGGACGAGGTCCGGCCGACCCCCATGCATTTCCACATAGCGAGTTTTCGCCGCTGATCGGGTGACGGCACCATGCCTCCGCGCTTGACATCGCGCAAATTATGCGACTGATTCTGCAAACAACTCTCATTTGCAATAGCGGCACCCGATGCCGCAACGGGCGCGGGGCCATGCAGTCAGAAATATCCGTGGAAATCGGAAATGCCGGGGTTTGGCTGGAAGACCATGTCCGTCATCTTGCGACGCATGATCTCCATCCTGTTGCGCGGCACCGGGACCGGGCCGTCTTCGAGACCTCGTACGGAAAGATCCGACTCGCCGCTGACGCGGACCGGCTCAGTGTTCGGATCGACTCCCCGGACGAGGACGGCCTGACCGTGCTGCAGGGCTCCGTTTCGGAATATCTGATCGCCCACGACCCGGCCCTGGCGAAAGGCATCGTCTGGAGCGGAACGGCACCGGCGCCGGGGCGGCCGAAGAACCTGCGGGAAATGACGATCGTCCGCACGAGGGCGCTCTGCGATTGGCTGCTGCGCATGACCCTCAAAGGAAAGGACCTCACGCCGTTCACCGAGCGTGGATTGCATGTCCGCCTCATGCTGCCGCGGGATCCGGCACGCCCCGAGATCGTCTGGCCGACAATCGAGACCTCCGGCGCCATCCGGTTTCCGGCCGGAAAGGACGAACTGACCGTCCGCGTTTACACGGTCCGCGAGATTTCCCCAGAGCGGGGCGAGGTCGAGATCGACATCGTGCGCCATGCCGGCGGCCTCTTCTCGGACTGGGCCGAGTCTGCGCGGCCGGGCGACCGGATCGGCATGATTGGACCGGGTGGCGGCCATTTCCCGGCCGGCGGATGGCTTGCGATCGGCGGAGACGACACCGCCGTTCCCGCGATCATGCGGATCCTCGAAGCCCGATCCGGCACCGATGGAGGTCATGCAATCATCGGATTGCGGCCGCATCAGGACCCCCTCGCTGTCTCCCTGCCGGACGGGTTCACCCTCGACTGGGTCCCGATTGACGATCTGCCCGCCGCGCTGAAAGCGGCGACGGCGGCGCGTGGCGCGGACCAGACCGGCTGGTTTGCCGGCGAGGCAGAACAGGCGAAAGAGATTCGCGAACATTTCAAAACCGCGCTCGGCCTCGCGCCGGAGCGCAGGTACAGCGCCGTCTACTGGCGGCGCGACGAAACCGCCAAATCCCAATGAATGTCATTGCGTAGAGTGAGTTATTCCATGAACAAGCTGCTTCTGCTCGCGTTGACCGCCACGACGGCCCTGACGGCTGCGACGGCACTGGCGCAGGACAAGCCCAACGCCGGTGCGTCGGCGACGCTCGACAAGATCACCGTGACGTCGGCGACCCGGACCGAAACCCCGGTCGAGGAAACAACGGTCTCCGTCACCGTCGTCACCCGCGAAGAAATCGAGGAACAGAGTTCCGTCAACACACCGGTCGGCCAGATCCTCGCCAAGACGGTTCCCGGCTTCGGCCAGGCGACGGAAAACCTGACGGAATACGGCCAGACCCTGCGCGGACGTAACTTTCTCACCCTGATCGATGGCGTGCCGCAGACCAATACCCTGAACAACAACTACCGCGCGCTGAACAGCATCAGCTCGAGCGCGATCGAAAGGATCGAAGTGGTACGCGGCGCGACCGCCGCCTACGGCTTCGGCGCACCGGGCGGCCTCGTCAACATCATCACCAGGAAACCGGAGGACGGTGAGGTCAATTACACCGCCGCCGCCGGTTTCCGTTTCCAGCCGGAAGATGTCGGCGAGTCCGCGAGCTACACGACCAATCTCGGCGCATCGGGCCGCACCGGTCACATCGACTATCTACTGAACGGGAACTTCGACAAGGCCGGCAGCAGCTTCACCGCCGACGGAGAACGCCGCCCGCCGGACAGCTACGGCACCCAGGGCGGCACCGACGACATCACCTCCTACAACTTCCTCGGCAAGCTCGGAGTCGAGCGCGAGGATCACCGGCTCGAATTCAGCGCCAACTACTACGACTACACCCAGGACAGCGACTGGGCCGGCCTGGTCGGCGGCGGCAGCGTCACGAACAACACCAGCGCGACACCATCCCGGGGCAACCTCAACACCAGGAAGCCCGGGATCGAAAATCTCACGCTGAACGCGACCTACAGCAATATCGACGTGCTGGGCAGCGCGGTCAGCCTGCAGGGCTATTACAACAACAACACCACGACCTTCACCCGGACCGAGTTCCTGAACACCGTCTATAACCAGTACGAGACCGAATCCTCGAAATTCGGCTCCCGGCTGACCATCGACACGCCGATCGAAGCCTCCCCGCTACCGCTGAACCTGATCTGGGGCGTCGACTACATCCACGACAAAACCGTGGTAAACGACATCGACGCACCCTCGACGGTGCCCGACTACACGATGAACGGCTACGCGCCCTTCGCGCAGCTCCAGGCCGACCTGACCTCCGATCTCAAGATCACCGGCGGCGTCCGCTACGAGATCATCGACGTTGATATCCCGACCCACGTCAATGAACTCGGCAACAATGTGAACGGCGGCACGGTCGATTACCGCGAGCCGCTGTTCAACATCAGCGCGTCTTATCAGCTGCTCGACGGTCTCGGCGTGTTCGGCGGCTATTCGGAAGGCTTCCAGCTCGGAGATCTGGGGCGCTATCTCTACGACTCGAACTTCACCGACGTCTCCCAGCTCTCCTCCGAAGGCCAGAAGACCAAAAGCTACGAGCTCGGCTTCCGCATCGAGCATGCCGGCTTCATGGTCCAGCCGACCGTGTTCTACAACGAGTCCAACAACGGCGTGACCTACGACCGGAACCTGAACATCCAGCTCGCGCCGGAGAAGGTCTACGGCGTCGAGGTGGCGGCGTCCTACGCGCTGCATGAGAAAGTCGATATCGGCGGCACCTTCACCTGGCTCGAAGGCCGCTACGACGCCAACGGCGACGGCGGTTACGATACCGACCTCGGCTCCGACCGAATCGCGCCGGCCAAGATCACGACCTATGTCGAGGCGCGTCCCTGGGACTTCGGCTCGCTGCGCCTGCAGACGCTCTATTCCGGCACCCGCAACCCGGACAGCGACCAGTTCTCCGGCCTGCAGACCATCGACAACTATTTCCTCGTCGACCTGCTCGGCCGCTTCCAGGTCGGCCCCGGCACCCTCAGCTTCGGGATCGAGAACATCTTCAACGAGAGCTACGTGCCGGTGCTGCAGCAGTCCTACTCGGTGCAGTCCTACGCCTATGACGACTACTACTACGTCAAGGGACCGGGGCGGACGGTCGCGCTGGCCTACAGCGTCAAGTTCTGAGCAAAAACGGCATACGAGACGGGCGCGGAGCACCGATACAATGTTCAGGATCAGCGACCTCACGGTCACTTACGGGGGACGGACCGTCCTCGATCTCGAACGGCTTCACATCGCTCCGGGCCGGTTCACCGTCATCCTCGGACAGAATGGCTCCGGCAAGTCCACCCTAATGAAAATCCTGGCGCGCCAACAGCGTGCCGGGAGCGGGCAGGTCCTTCTCGAGGACAAGCCGATTGAGCAGTACGGACAGTCGGAGTTCGCCCGCACGGTCGCCTATCTGTCACAGAACCTTCCGGAGGCCCCCGGGCTCGACACCCGGGCGCTCTGCACCCTCGGGCGCTACCCCTGGCGCGGCCCTTTCGCCCGCTGGCGACGGGAGGACGACCAAATCGTTCAGAAATGCCTGAGGGCAATGAATGTCGAGCATTTCGCCGATACGCTCGTCGACCATCTTTCCGGCGGCGAGCGACAGCGCGGGTGGATCGCCATGGCGCTGGCGCAGGACGCGAGCTGCGTCCTGCTCGACGAGCCGGTCTCCGCGCTCGATACCGCTCACCAGGTGGAGGTCGTCAGTCATCTCGCCCGGCAGAACGCGGAAACCGGGATCGGCGTGGTCGCCATCCTGCACGACATCAATCTCGCCGCACGCTATGCCGACGACATCGTGGCCCTGAAGCAGGGTCGCCTCGCCTTTCGAGGATCGCCGGAAGAGCTGCTTGACGGCTCCCTTCTGCGCGAATTGTTCGGCCATCCCTTTTCCATTACGCGGCATCCGCGCGACGACCGTCTCGTTGCGCTCAGCGACTGACAGGACACTTTCATGCGCCCCCTCGCACGACGCGCTTTCCTCGGAAGCCTGCTGGCCTCCGCCGGCGCCACTGCCCTCCCGGCAACCCTCCTCGCCCGTAGCGCAAGAACGATCACGGACTCGCGCGGCTCGCGCGCCTTCTCCTCCGTCCCTGAGCGGGTCGTCTCGCTGAACTGGGCGCTCACCGAACAGCTCATCGAGCTGGGGGTCACACCAGCCGGCGTCGCCGATCCGGAAGGTTACGCCCAATGGGTCGCGTACCCGCCGATCCCGAAGGCTTCCGTCGATGTCGGCAAACGCGAAACCCCGAACCTCGAACGCATCCTCGGTCTGCAGCCGGACCTGCTGCTGTTGGGCGGCCAGCAGGCAAACTATGCCGACCATGCGGAAGCCATTGCGCCGACCCTGCATTTCGAACTTTTCAGCGAGGACCACGACAACGAAGCGGCGGTCCGCGCCAACTTCCTCGAGCTCGGCACGCTCTTCGACCGCCGGGGCCTGGCGGAGAGGAAACTGGCGGAAATGGATGCGAAGCTCGAGCGGCTGAAGCGTGACATCGCCGACACCTTTCCGGACGGCGCGCCTAAACTCACCATCGTGCGCTTCATCGACGACAAACGCGTGGTAATTTCCGGCACCAACGGACTGCCGGAAGCGGCGATGAACGCGCTCGGTCTGGAGACCGGGTATCCGATCGAGAATTCCCGCTGGGGCATCGCCTTCAAGCCGGTCACCGCGCTGGCGGAAATCGAGGACGACTACGTGATGCATATGGAACCCTTCCCGAAGGGCGATCAGCTGTTTGACACCGCGCTCTGGCGGGAGATGCCCTTCGTGAAGGCGGGACGGTTCCGCACCCTGCCGACACTCTGGACCTATGGCGGGGCGCTCTCGATCGGCCGCATCGCCCAGCAGATCACGAAAGCCCTGCTGGCCGGCGAGAACTGATGCGGCCGTATCTCGTCGTCCTGGCCTTGCTGGTCGGGGGATCCTCTCTGCATCTCGCCGCCGGTTATCCTGCCGGACTGACAGCCGCCACGATGCTGGATGGCAGCGGCCTGCCCGGCATCCTGTTCTGGAGCTCCGAGCTGCCCCGCATCGCAATGGCGCTCCTCGTCGGCGCCGCGCTCGGTCTTGCCGGCAGCACCATGCAGGAGATCACCCGCAACCCGCTCGGCTCGCCCTCGACCCTCGGCACCATCGCCGGCGCCTGGCTTGCCCTGATGGTCGCGACCGTGTTCTGGCCCGATTTCGCGGCCCGTTACGGTGTCTGGATTTGCCTCTTGGGCGGTCTCGGGGTGACGGCGCTGGTCCTCACCGTATCCGGGCTCGCGCGGATGGATGGGATCGTCGTCATCGTCGTGGGCATGGCGACCAACCTGTTTCTCGGCGGTGCGGCCCTGATCCTTGCGCTGCTCAACGGCGATACCATACAGGCAGTGTTCGTATGGTCCGCCGGGGACCTGACGCAGACCGGTTGGGCCGACGCGCGATGGTTGGCGCCGCAGATCGCCGCCGGGGCTATCCTCCTGCTCGCCCTCGCCCGACCACTCTCCATCATGCGGCTGGGCCAGGACGCCGCCAAGGCCCGCGGCCTCGCCGTGCTGCCGCTGGTGATCGCCCTGCTCGGCCTTGCGGTCTGGCTGACCGCCGCCTCGATCGCGGTAGTCGGCGCCATCGGCTTCATCGGCCTGATAGCGCCAAACGTGATCCGCCTGCTCGGCGTCCGGGCGGTCGTGCCCTCACTGTTGCTCGGCGCCCTCGTCGGCGCAGCGAGCCTCGCTCTGACCGATGCCATCCCGGTCGCCCTGAACGACTGGTCGCGCACCCTGATCCCAAGCGGGTCCAGCGCGGCGCTGATCGGGGCGCCGGTTTTGATCCTGGTCGCCTTCAGGCAACTCAGGCCGGAAGCAGCGGGCGGTTTCCACATGGCATGGGGGCTGGAGCGCTCCCCGCGCCTGCTCATTCCGGCGCTTTGCGCAGCCGCGCTCGCTGCCGTCGCCCTCGCCATCGGCTTTGGCGCCTCGCCCGACGGCCCCGTCTGGATCGGAGACCAGTCGGAACGGATCCGCGGGATGATCCTCGCCTTGCGCTGGCCGAGCGTGGTCGCGGCTGCCGGAGCGGGCGCCCTGCTCGCCACCATCGGTGTCATCCTGCAGCGGCTGCTGCGCAATCCGCTCGCCAGTCCCGACGTGCTCGGCGTCACTGCGGGCGCGACATTCGTCGCGGTCGGTGGGGTCGTGTTTTTCGGACTTCCGGCCACCCAGATCGCGATCCCGAGCGCTGCGCTCGGCGCTTTCGCGGTGCTGATCCTTTTGTCCTTCCTCTGGCAGCGGAGCGAAACCCCGCCGGCGATCCTGATCCTGACCGGCATCGCCCTCGCGGCCCTGCTCGACGCGATGATCCAGTTCGCAATGGCACGGGCCGGCGAGGAAGCCTACGACTTGCTGGCATGGAAGACCGGGGCGACCTCCCTGGTCTCGGCCCATGGCGCCGCAACGCTGTGCGCGACCGCCATCGCCATCTTCGGCCTCACATTTGCGCTACGGCGCTGGCTGACCTTGCTTTCCCTCGGAGCGGGCATGGCGGCGGCGCGGGGCGTCGGCGTGATCCCCGCCCGGCGCATTCTGCTGGCGCTCGTCGCGACGGGAGCCGGCAGCGTTGTCGCCTGGGTCGGCCCGATCTCCTTCATCGGCCTTCTGGCGCCGCACGCGGCGACCATGCTCGGGGCGCGGCGGGCGGGCCAGCAGCTCGTCGCCGCCACTGCACTCGGCACGATCCTTCTGGTGGCCGCCGAGGTTACAGGCCGGTTCGTCGCCTATCCGAACCAGCTTCCGGCAGGCATCGTCGCCGCGCTGATCGGCGGCGGCTATCTGTTCGCTCTGCTCCTGATTTCCATCATCCGGCGGCGCGGCCTCTGACGCAGCACTCTGATCAGTCCGCCGCCTCCGGTTGCGGAACCGGTCGCATGGTGCCGATCTGCGCCTCGAAAGCCCGCAGACGCTTGTAGACCGAGATCAGCTCGACGATCGTGCCCCAGCTCCGGACCAAGAACTGGAACGAGGACTCGACCCGGCCGAAGGCGCGGACGATCTGCTGCATGACACCGAGGGTGATGCCCGCCGCGACGATGGTCGGCGCCAGGGCGATATAGGGCACCAGGACGCCGAACTGCAGATAGCTCCACTTCGCGACGTCGAAATACATGTAGTGGAAGAACAGCCGGAAATAGTTCCGCCGCACGTTCTGGAAAAGCTCGCGGACCGTCGGCGGGTCGGCGCGCTCCTCATGATCCTCGCCATAGACCAGTTCCTTGCGGTAGGCGGCTTCGACCTTCTGGTTGTTGAATTCGAGGCCCGGCAACTTCACCCCGACCGCCGCCAGAACCGCGGTGCCGAAGAGCGCGAAGAGAATGGCGACATAGACCAGCGCGTGCTCGACTTCACCGAAGAAGGGCACCACCTTGATCTGCTTCGAGAGGCCCCAGAGGATCGGCAGGAACGCGACCAGCGTCATCAAAGAGTCGAGCAGGCTGCTGCCGAGGGTCTCCATGATTGTGGCAAAGCGGCGGGTATCTTCCTGGACGCGCTGGCTTGCGCCCTCGATGTGGCGCAGATGCTGCCAATTGCTCATGTAGAAATTGTTCATCGCCTGACGCCATCGGAACACCCAATGCTTGGTGAAGAATCCGAGCATCACGGCGACAAAGATATAAATGCCCGCGATCTGCCCGAATGTGAGCAGAAATCTGTAGAACTCTCCGATTGTGATGCTGTTCGGCTCGGCCAGCGCCTTCTGCACCATGTCGTAGAAGCCGCCGAACCACTCGTTGATCTGCACGTCCAGCTGAACCTGATACCAGGTGCCGCCAAAAATGATCGCCATGCCAACCCACGCCCAGATCGCCCATTCGCGGGTCAGAAAAAAGGATCGAAACATCTGGTTATCCGTTCTCGATTTGGTTCAATTCAGTGGATGTATAGGCGCCATGGGCGAAGAACAACCGGCGCCGCCATTCAGACAGCGAGAAGCCCATTTCTATCCCTCGCCCGGATTCTCCTCGGGCAATGCCTTCGGGCCAGCATATTGATGCTCCGCAACGGCCAGATTGGGGCCGAGTGAGGCCTGCAGCCAAACGGTCACCTTGGTGCCCACTCCAAGCGTGCTCTCGATTTTGAACTCGCCCGAATGTGCCTCCACGAGGGATTTCACGATGCTGAGACCAAGTCCGGTGCCCTCCCGGCTGTGGTGCGGGTGACTGCCCGACTGTGAAAACGGGTCGGTAATGGTCGGAAGCCGTTCCGGCGCGATGCCCTCGCCGTTGTCCTCGACGGAAATCGCAATCATGTCGCCGCGATCCGGTTTTGCGGTCAACCGGATCCAGCCCCCTTCCGGCGTGAATTTCACAGCGTTCGACAGCAGATTGAGAACGATCTGCCGGACCGACCGCGTGTCAGCCAGGACGGTCAGCCGCTCGCTCGGGACGCCGACCTCGAGATTGATCGATTTGTCCGCCGCGATGGTGGAGACCTCGACGGTGCATTCCTTGAGCATGTCGAGAACGGCGATCTCTTCCTTGGCGAAAGTCCGTTTTCCGACCTCGATAGCGGAAATATCGAGGATATCGTTCACCAGGGCGAGCATATGCGCTCCGCTGTCGTGGATCGCGTCGGCATAGTCCCTGTAGCCGTCTTTGCCGAGAGGACCCAGGACCTCTTTCGCCAGCATCTCGCTGAAGCCGAGGATTGCGTTCAGCGGAGTCCGGAACTCGTGGCTCATCGTGGCGAGGAACTCGGACTTGGCGCGGTTCGCGCGCTCGGCTTCCAGGCGGGCCCGGTCCCGCGATATTTCTGCCTCGCGCTGCTGGGTCACGTCGCTGCCGGTGCCGCGATAACCAAGGAACTCGCCATCGTCATTGAAGATCGGCACTCCGTTGATCGCCACCGCGACATCGTGCCCGTCGTCGCCGCGCAGGAGATAGCGGAATCCGGTGAACGGGCGGCGGGCCTCTAGATCAGCGATGTGCGCGCGCCATTTTTCGGACGTTAGGTCTTCGATCGTCGCCTCGAAGCGGGTCTTACCGAGATTTGTCTCCGGAACATGACCGCTATAGTTCCCGCTTCCATGGGCGAAGAAGGTGAAGCGCCCGTCGACATCCGTTTCCCAGAGCCAGTCGGACGACGACTCGGCAAAATCTCGGAAGCGTTTCTCGCTCTCGAACAGCTTAAGTTCCGCCCGCTTGTGGTCGGTCATGTCCTGCAGGACACCGACAATCGCCGGACGTTCGGCCCCGTCGATCAGAAGCGGCACTTTCGAGACCACGTAATCGCGGCGTTCTCTGCCCGGTAGCGTCAGCTGGGTCTCCACGACTTCGGACTGCCCCCTGACGAGCGACTCCTCGGCGATGCGGAAGATCTTGTCGGCCGACGGGTCGTTCCAGATCTCCGTGACGGAGATACCGAGAATCTCCGCAGACGGCCGGCCGAACAGCTCCATGAACGCGCGGTTCGCGCTGATGATCCTGTCGTCCGAATCCTTCAGGAAAATCGGGATCGAGACCGCATCGATGATGCTCTGCTGGATATCCAGCTGCTTGCGCAACGCCTTGTCGGCAAGGTTGCGCGCCGCGCCCTCCGCCTCGGCCCTCTCCATCAGACTATGCTGTGCCACGAGCATCAGCCCGACCGCCGCCGCAATGGCAAGCACTTCTGCAATGATGAAGCCGTATGGCGCGAAGGATTCGATTGGACGCAGAAATGGATAATCGAGCCGGTGCAGTCCCCAGAGCACGAAGACCACGCTGACCACACGATATCCCGTCCCGAGACGGCCAACCGAGGATCTGCGCCACAGCAGCCATGCGGTCAACAGCAGCGCGCCGCCCGACAGCATGAAAACCGGCAGCGTCCGAAGCACGAATCCAAGCTCGGCGACCGCCCCGAAGAGCGCCCAGAAAGCCACGAGGGATATTCCGACGACGAGCAGCGGCGGGCGAACGCTCCGCCCCATGAAAACAGCGGTCCCCGCCAGAATCAGAATCGCAGAGGCTGCCTGGAGAATCTCGCCGAGCAGAGTTTGGAGGGGAGGCTGGATGAACGCGGTACAGGCATATCCGGAAACATGGACCCAGAATCCGCCGGACCAGTAACCCAAACCGCGTGGCGCATTAGGCAAGGTCCGAAGATAGGTAAGTGCCGCCGCGAGCAGCAAGGTCCCGACCATCGCGCTGAGCACTGCCGTCTGCAGAGATATCGCCATGTCGAGGTAGCCCACCGATCGCGCGACTGGTTCTGGAGTACGAACCACAATTTATTGAAATATAAGCCGGAATACCAGACTTGTCACTCATCCGGACGATGGAGACGTGACAACCGGTGCGGAACCTTGAGCAATCGCCCGCAGGATTGATAGGCTATCCGGGAAGGCTGCTAGAGGACTATGAAATGCATATCCGCGTTGACGATCTGACCGGCCACGAAATCGCCATGCTGCTGAGTGCGCATCTCGACCACGGGAACGCCCACTCCCCGCCGGAAAGCGTCCACGCTCTCGATCTGGACGGGTTGAGACGTCCGGACATCACCTTCTGGAGCGCCTGGGAAGACGGGGACCTGCTCGGCTGCGGCGCGCTCCGGGAGCTCTCGCCGGAACATGGCGAGCTGAAATCCATGCACACTGCCGCCCGCCATCGCGGCAAGGGCGTCGGACGGGCGATGGTCGAACATATTCTGAAAGAAGCACGGGCGCGCGGCTACCGCCGCATCAGCCTGGAGACCGGCTCCATGGAGGCCTTCGCTCCGGCGCGGGCGCTCTATGCCCGCTTCGGCTTTACCGAATGCCCGCCCTTCGGCAGCTACAGGCTCGATCCCCACAGCACCTTCATGACCTGCGAGATCGCTGCCTGAATCCGGACCGGAGACCCGCACAGCTTGCATTCGGCCATTCCTTGACCGACTTTGTCTTCCTTCGGTTAATTGCCCGCAATCGTTTAAATGCGGTTTGTTCGCCATCTGGTCCGGGAGGCCGACATATGAGCAAAACCAGTCAGAATGCGTGGCTCGTCGCCAGCGCGGAAATGCTGCCTACGCTGGTGTTTCTCTCCCTTTGGCGCGGCGGCTTCGGACTGGAGACCGCGGGCTGGTCCGGCGCGGCAAGCGCCGCTCTCGTCCTCGGGGCGATCGGCGTGACCAGACCGAAATTCAGCCCGGTCGTTCTCGGGATCAATATTCACCTCCTCCTGATCACGCCGGCGATCGTCGGCCTGTACAAGCTGGGTTTCGACGAATGGGCAGAGACGCTCCGGCACCAAGCACAGACCGCCCTCTTCGTGGTCGTTGCTCTTGTCGGCGCTCTCCTGATCGGAACGACCGAGCGCGGCTTGATCGGCACTGACACGGGACCCGCGCGGATCAGGTTCCGCTATTCGCTCGTCATTCTGGCCGCTGTAACCGGCGCGATTCCGTGGGCTTATTTCCACGCCGGTGACAGCCTGACGAGCGTCGCATTGCCGCTCGTCATCCTGTTCGCTCTCCGCGGCTATCTCGCTGCACGTCTCGAAGACAAGAGAGGTGACGGAGATCAGCTGGTTCCGGCACTGGGCGGAAGCAACCTCAACGACCCGGCGTGAGCGGCTCCCAATTCACCAAGCGATATCCGCCTAGCGGCCCTTCCAGTCTGGTTTGCGCTTCTCGAGGAAGGCCGACATGCCCTCGCGGAAATCGTCGCTGGTATAGGCGGCGACGATAAGGTCGTGATCGTCGGGCACACCGCCGCTGCTCTTCAGACGGCGGAGCGCTTCCTTGGTGACCCGCATGGTGATCGGGGCATGGCCCTTCATCCTGGTAGCAAGTTCCTCCGCCCGCGCGATCACCGCGTCCTTGTCCGCCAGCACCTCGGAAATCAGCCCGATGGCCTTCGCTTCCTCGCCTTCGATCAGACGCGCGGTCAGCAGCATCTCGGACACCCGGGCCGGACCGACAAGCCAGGAGAGGCGCCGGAGATTTTCATTGGAGAGACAATTGCCGAGGGTGCGTGCGATCGGGAAACCGTATTTCAGGTCAGCCGCGGCAATACGGATGTCGCAGGCGGCCGCGATCGCCGCCCCGCCTCCGGTGCAGGCACCGTGGATCGCCGCAATGGTCGGCACCTGGCAACGCTCGATATCGTTCATCATCCTGTTGCCGTTCGCCTCGTAGGCGAGCGCATCGTCCGCTCCGCTGAAGTGCTTGAACTGGCCGATATCGGTCCCGGCGGCGAAGGCCTTGTCGCCGGCCCCGGACATCACGATGGCGGCGACATCGCCGCCCGCCCGTGCCTCGCGGCAGATCCTGGCGACCCCCTCGTACATTGCGAAGGTGAAGGCATTGCGCGCCTGCGGCCGGTTGAAGGTGATCCAGCCGATCCCGTTCCTCACCTCGTAGAGAAGTTCGTCCGTTGCGCCCGTCATTACGCCTCCCGCCGACCTTTCAGGTCTTTCGATTTTGCCGATGTGCCACGGAGGATACCGTGGCAAAGTCGGCGCCATGAAAGCAGGAAACAAAACCCTCGGTCCACGGTTGCGCGTCGTGCTGGACGAGAATGTCGCCATCGGCCCCGGCCAGGCAGACCTTCTGGAAGCGATCGGAGAGACCGGTTCGATAAGCAAGGCCGGGCGGCGGATGGGCATGAGCTACCGTCGCGCCTGGCTGCTGGTGCAGAAAATGAACGCGCATTTCTCCGCGCCGCTGGTGGTGACCGCCAAGGGCGGAAGCAGTGGCGGCGGCGCACGATTGACGGCGCTGGGACAAGAGGTCGCGGCCTGCTACCGGCAGATGGAAGCGCGTGCGGCCGAGGTTCTGGCGCCCGAGATCGAGCGTTTGCGTGGCCTTCTCGCCGAAGGTCGCGATTTGGGTGAGACCGGGTCCGACGCTTGACGCACCGTTGTATCCGAATGAATATAACGATATCCCGTTGCGCACCAGATATCGGCTACGAGACCGTCCATGCAATTCCGACTTTCGAGCAGGATCACCCGGCATCCGATATGCCGAGTTCTCGGACTGGCCGTCGCTCTCGGCGCCATCGCCTGCGATGCCGGCGCCGCTGAAGGCACTGTGGCGGTCGCGGCCAATTTCACCTCGACGGCTCAAAAGCTTGCCGACACCTTCGAGCGGCGGAGCGGCCACAAACTGGTGATCGCTACCGGGTCGACTGGGCAACTCTATGCCCAGATCCGCCAGGGGGCTCCGTTCGACGCGCTGCTTGCCGCAGACCAGCTCCGCCCGGCAAGGCTCTTCGCGGAAAAACAGGCCGCAGCCAAACCCTTTACCTACGCGACCGGACAATTGGCGCTCTGGAGTCCCGATCCGGGGCGCATTTCCAGCGATGGCGCGGCCTTTCTCGCCTCGGACAAGGTTGGCCGCATCGCGCTCGCAAACCCGAAGCTCGCCCCATATGGGCTGGCCGCCCGCGAGAGCCTCGAAGCGATGGGGCTATGGGACGGCTATCGCGATCGGATCGTGATGGGACAGAACATCGCACAGGCGTTCCAGATCACCGCCTCCGGAGGCGTGTCGGCGGGCTTCGTTGCGCTGTCCCAGCTCCAGGACGCACCGGCCGGGCTAAAAGGAAGCCATTGGGTCGTTCCGGCGGAACTGCACACCCCGATCCGGCAGGACGCCGTGCTGCTGCTCCGCGGCAAGGGCAATCCCGCTGCGAAGGCTTTCCTCGCGTTCCTGACAGAAGCCGAGGCCTGCACCGCGATCAGGGCTGCCGGCTACGCACCCGCCGAGAGCTGCCCGTGAGCGACGGCGATCTTTCCGCGATCCTGCTGACCCTGAAGCTGGCTGGCGCGACCTCCGTCATCCTGCTGCTGCTCGCGACACCGCTCGCTTGGTGGCTGGCGCATACCCGCTCGCGGCTGCGCTGGATCGTCGAGCCTGTCGTCGCCCTGCCCCTGGTCCTGCCGCCGACCGTGCTCGGCTTCTATCTGCTGATCCTGCTCGGTCCGGCCGGCGGTCTCGGTAGCGCCTGGGTCGCGCTCACCGGCGAAAGTCTGGCTTTCTCCTTCGCCGGTCTGCTGATCGCCTCCATGGTCTATTCGCTGCCGTTTGCCGTACAGCCGTTGCAGACCGCGTTCCAGGCTGTCGGGGTAAAGCATTTGGAAGCGGCGGCCACGCTCGGCGCTTCGCCGTTCGATGCATTCCTCACCGTCGCCTCGCCGATCGCGCTCCGCGGCTATATCACCGCCCTTGTCCTCACCTTCGCCCACACCATCGGCGAATTCGGCGTCGTGCTGATGGTCGGCGGGAACATTCCCGAGCGCACCCGGGTCATCTCGATCGCGATCTTCGAACATGTGGAAACCCTCTCCTATGCCGAGGCGCACCGGCTTTCGATCGGCCTCCTGGTGTTTTCCTTCCTTGTGCTGATGGCGGTCACGATCCTGCACCGCCGCGCACCGGTCAGGGTCGGCTGAAACACCATGCTGGTTCTCCGCAGCACCATCCGCTTTCCGGAATTCGCCGCCGACGTGGACGTCTCGACTCCGCTTGCCGGCATCGTAGGTCTCTTCGGACCCTCCGGACATGGCAAGACGACGCTATTGAGGCTCGCGGCGGGACTGGAGCGGGGCACCGACACTTATGTCGAACATGCGGGCGAGATCTGGCAGGACGACCGGCGAGGCATTTTCGTGTCGCCACACAGGCGTAGCATCGGCTTCGTCTTCCAGGACAGCCGGCTGTTTCCGCATCTGACTGCGGGCGGAAACCTCGATTACGCCGTCCGCCGGGCGAGCCCCGAGCGGAAGGAGCCGACACGTGACCAGATTGTCGACATGCTCGACCTCTCGCCACTGCTCCATCGCCGTATCGAGGACCTGTCCGGAGGGGAGACCCAACGCGTCGCCATTGGACGCGCCCTCGTCTCGCGTCCTCGCCTGCTGCTGATGGACGAACCTCTGTCCGCCCTTGATCTCCGGCGCAAGATGGAAATCCTGCCCTATATCGAGCGTCTCCGGGAGGAGATGAACCTGCCGGTCCTCTACGTCACCCACTCCATCGACGAACTCAGCCGCCTCGCGGATCACATGCTGCTGATCCGGGGCGGCACCGTGGCCGCCCAGGGCGCCGTGCCGGATGTCATGCAGCGGATGGATCTCGGCCCGATGATGGGACGTTTCGAAGCCGGTGTGATTCTCGAGGGCCCGGTTGTCGCCCATGATCCGGAATTCGCCATGACCGACCTTGCGATCGGCAATCAGATCCTCCGCATGCCGAATATCGATGCCGAAAAGGGTACCATCGTCAGGGTCCGCATCCGCGCGCGCGACGTTTCGATCGCCACGGAGGAGCCTGCGGCGATCAGCATCCGCAACGCGCTCCGGGCCCGCATTTCGGAGATCTTCATCGAGGAAGGCGCCTTCGCCGAAGTCCTGATGGATCTGGACGGGACCGGCCTCCGGTCGCGCATCACGCGGGAAAGCGTGGTGCGTCTCGACCTCGCACCGGGCAGAGAGGTTTTCGCCCTGATCAAGAGCAGCGCCGTCGACCGCCGCCTGATCCCCGGCGGAGGCAAGCGCGCCGCCTCCGAAAAACCTGGAATCATTCCAACCGCATAACGTGACTGTGATCGGTCAGGGTTCGTTCATTTCGGACTTGACCCGGAACGGCGCTTCACGCATCTCTAAAGAAATTGAGACTAATTCTCATTAATAGAACTAGGGGAAACTCCGTGGCTCAGTTGAAGAAACTCCTGTTCGGCCTGATCGGCGCGTCCATGCTCGCGCCCGCTGCGAATGCCGCCGAGGAAGTCAACGTCTACTCCTACCGTCAGGAATTCCTGGTGAAGCCGTTGTTCGATGCCTTCACCAAGGAGACCGGAATCAAGGTCAACGTCGTCTTCTCCGACAAGGGTCTGATCGAGCGCGTCCAGGCCGAGGGCGACAACAGCCCGGCCGACCTGATCTTCACCGTCGATATCGGCAAGCTGAACGACGCCGTCGATGCGGGCGTCACCCAGCCCGTCACCAGCCCGACGCTGGAAAAGAACATCCCGGCGAACTTCCGCCATCCGGACGGGCTCTGGTACGGCATGACCACGCGCGCGCGCATCATCTATGCCTCGAAGGACCGGGTGAAGCCGGGCGAGATCACCAGCTACGAGGATCTCGCCGATCCGAAGTGGAAGGGCCGCCTGTGCACCCGCAGCGGCAAGCATGTCTACAACGTCGCCCTCATCGCTTCGATGATCGCCCATCACGGCAAGGACGAGGCGGAAGCCTGGCTCTCCAAGGTGAAGGACAACCTCGCGCGCAAGCCGCAGGGCAATGACCGGGCGCAGGTCAAGGCGATCAAGGAAGGCGAGTGCGATATCGCGGTCGGCAATCACTACTATTACGGCAAGATGCTGCATGACGAGAAGCAGAAGCCCTGGGCCGACTCCGTCTACCTCGTATTCCCGAACCAGGAGAACCGCGGCACGCACGTGAACATCTCCGGCGTCTCCATGACCAAGTCCGCGCCGAACAAGGCGAACGCCCTGAAGCTGATGGAGTTCCTGAGCGGCGCCGGGCAGACCCTCTATGCCGAGCAGAACTTCGAATATCCGGTCAACCCGACCGTGGAATGGCTCCCGGAAGTGAAGTCCTGGGGCGAGTTCAAGTCGGACACACTGAGCCTCGCCGAGGTCGCCGAGCTCCGCAAGGAAGCCATCATGATGGTGGACCGGGTCGGCTATAACGACTAAACGCCTACCCTTTCGGTTCCGAGAGCCCGGGCCCGCGCCATAGCGCGGGCCTTTGGGCGTTTGGATCGAAAGCTTGAGGAGTCCCGATGGACGAGGCATTTTCCGCGCATAGCGCCATCGACGAGGCCCGCCCGGTCCGGCATAGCGGCGGCGGACCGTGGCTGCTTGCCGCTTTCGTCCTTGCCGCGCTCGTGGTCGCACCGATCGCCGCGCTTGTCTGGATCGCCTTTAACCCGGCCGAAAACATCTGGCCGCATCTCTTCGCCACCGTCCTCGGCACCTACCTCTCCAGCACGCTGCTCCTGATGACCGGCGTCGGCGTCAGCGTCGTTCTGATCGGCACCGGCACCGCCTGGCTGGTCGTGAGCTGCCGCTTTCCTGGACGGCGCGTCTTCGAATGGGCGCTGCTGCTGCCGCTCGCGGTGCCCGCCTACGTCATCGCCTATACCTATACCGACCTGCTGGAATTCGCGGGACCGCTGCAGACCGGACTGCGCGCGATCTTCGGATGGGAGACCAAGCGCGACTACTGGTTCCCCGATATCCGTACCATGGGCGGCGCGATCGCGATGATCTCGCTCGTGCTCTATCCCTACGTCTATGCCATGGCACGGGCCGCCTTTCTGGAGCAGTCGGTCTGCGTGCTCGAGGTCAGCCGCACCCTCGGCTCGACCGCCTGGCGGGCCTTCTTCACCGTCGCCCTGCCGCTCGCCCGCCCGGCCATCGTCGTCGGCCTGACCCTCGCGCTCATGGAGACGCTGAACGATTTCGGCACGGTCGACTATTTCGCTGTCCGCACATTGACTCGCGGTGTCTTCGATACCTGGTTCTTCATGGGCAATCCCGGCGGCGCGGCGCAGATCGCGCTGGTCATGCTGGTCTTCGTCGTCGGCCTGATCTGGATCGAACGCAGTTCCCGCGCACGGCAGCGCTTCCACCATACCTCGAGTCACGTCCGCGCCCTGCCCGGTTATCAGTTGACCGGGGCGAAGCGCGCCGGCGCTGTTCTGGCCTGTGCCCTGCCGATCCTGCTCGGCTTCGTCGTCCCGGCCTCGGTGCTCGGCTATTACGCCTTCGAGTACTTCGAACAATCCTGGACGGCGGACTTCCTGCATTACGCAGAGAACAGCCTGAAGCTCTCGCTCATCAGCGCCGTCGCAACGGTCGCCGCCGCGGTGCTGCTCGGCTATGCGGTGCGCCTCAATCCCGGCCGCGGCGTCCGCTTTGCCTCCCGCCTTGCGAGTGTCGGATACGCCATTCCGGGGGCCGTGCTGGCGATCGGCATCCTGATCCCGGCCGGTGCGCTCGACAATGCGATCGACGCCTTCTCGCGCGAACAGTTCGGCTTTCCGACCGGCCTCCTGCTGAGCGGCACCACCACGGCTCTGGTCTTCGCCTATATGGTCCGCTTCATGGCGATCTCCTTCGGCGCGGTCGAGGCGGGGCTCGGCAAGGTCACGCCGAACATGGATCTTGCCGCCCGGGCGCTCGGCCACGGACCGCTCGCAACCCTGCGCAAGGTGCATCTGCCCTTGATCCGGGGCAGCCTGCTGACCGCCATCGTGCTGGTCTTCGTCGACACGATGAAGGAACTGCCGGCGACCCTGGTGCTGCGGCCCTTCAATTTCCAGACGCTCGCGACCTATGTCTATCAATACGCCTCGGACGAACTGCTGGAACAATGCGCGCTCGCGGCCCTCGCCATCGTTGCGGCCGGCATCTTGCCGGTGATAGTCCTGAGCCGCGCGATCTCCGCTTCCCGGCCCGGGCATCGCCGCTCCGCCTGAGGCCGGCCCCGAAAGTCACGGCATGTCCGTCGAGAGCGCCGCAGCCCCGAGCCGACAGAGCCTGTTCCTCCGCCTTTCCGCGTTCTACGGCGCCTTTTTCCTGTTGTTCGGCGTGCTGATGCCGTTCTGGCCGGTCTGGCTTGACCATCGCGGGCTCGGCGCCGTCGAGATCGCCTCGATCATGGCCGCTGTATTCTGGGTCAAGATGATCGCGCATCCGCTGGTCGCGCAGATCGCCGACCGCCGGAGCGCGGGACGCAAACTCTCCATCGTGCTTGCCGCGCTTGCGCTTCTCGTCTGCCTTGCGATGAACAGCGCCGTCGGGTTCTGGCCGATTGCCCTGCTCGCCGGGCTGTTCTACGCCCTGCACAATCCGATCCTGCCGATAATGGAGAACATCGCGCTCCGGACCGTCCGTGATGCCGGGCTCGACTATGGACGCGTCCGGCTCTGGGGCTCGATCAGCTTCATTCTCGGCACCACCGCGACGGGGGCCTTCCTTACAGGGCGTGATCCTGACTGGGTGATCTGGATCGCCAGCGGCACGGTCGCGCTTATCCTGATTGCCTGCTTCGCGATGCCGGAAGTCCCGCGCAAGGTCTCGACGGAGCGTGCCAACCCGTTGGGCCTGCTCGCCCGTCCGGACTTCCTGCTGTTCGTCGTATCGGCAGGGCTGCTTCAGGTCAGCCACGCCGTCTATTACGCCTTCGGTTCGATCTCCTGGCGCAATGCGGGGCTGGACGAGAGCGTGATCGGTCTGCTCTGGGCCGTCGGCGTGGTCGCGGAGGTGATCCTCTTTGCCTTCGCGGGCCGTTTCGCCCGCCGGATCGGACCGCTCGGCTTCCTCGCCATCGCCGCGATCGGCGGGGTGATCCGCTGGCCGCTGACGCCGCTTACCTACGATCCGTGGCTGCTGGTGCCACTGCAGTCCCTGCACGCGCTTACCTTCGGGGCCGCCCATCTCGGTGCCATGGCCTATCTGACGCGGACCATTCCCGACAGCGTCGGCGCCACCGGCCAGAGCCTCTATTACGCGCTGACCGGCGGGGTGCTGATGGGCGCGATGATGCCCCTTGCCGGAACGCTTTACGAGAGCTTCGGACCGGCGGCCTACAACGCGATGGGTCTCTGCTCGCTCCTCGCCCTGCCCGGTCTCTGGTGGCTTTCGCGCCGGACCTGAACCGGGAACGCGTCCGTTATGCGGCGTCCGCCGCCGCCTCGAGCGTCGCGATATCGATTTTCCGCATCGTCATCATCGCTTCCATGGCGCGGCGAGCCTTGTCGCGATCGTCATCCGCCATGAGGTCGAGCAAGCGCCTCGGCGTAATCTGCCAGGAATGGCCCCAGCGGTCCTTGCACCAGCCGCATTCGCTCTCCTGGCCGCCACTGCCGACGATCGCGTCCCAGTAGCGGTCGGTCTCTTCCTGGCTCTCGGTCAGCACCATGAAGCTGACGGCCTCGTTCGGCGTGAAGACCGGCCCGCCGTTGAGGCCGACGAACCGTCGGCCCAGCACGGTGAATTCGACGGTCAATTCGGTTCCCGCGGCGCCTCCCGGAAAGTCCGCCGGAGAGGCATTCGCCCGGTCGACATGGCTGTCCGGAAAGGTGGCGGCATAGAATTCCGCCGCCTTTCCGGCTTCGCCATGGTCGAACCACAGGCATGTGACGATCTCGGTCATTTCCATTCTCCCTGCCAGCAGCCGGCCTTATCGGATTTCCGAGATCACCTCGAACCCGCCATAGATCATCCGCTGGCCGTCGAACGGCATCGGCAGCACCTCCGGTTTCAGGCTCGGATGTTCCATCATCACCTGCATGCCCGTCTCGCAGGCCTGCTTGGAGGGCCAGAGGATCCAGGAGAAGACAACGGTCTCGTCCGTCTCGCATTTGACCGCCATGGGGAAAGAGGTCACTTCCCCGTCCGGCACCTCGTCGCCCCAGCATTCGAAGATCTCGAGCGCCCCGTTCTCCTTCAGGACATCCGCACAGGCGGCACAATGCTCGAGGAACTCGTCCTTCCGAGCCGTCGGCACCGCCATCACGCATCCGGTGACGTATCCCATCTGAAATCTCCCTTTTCGCATTTTTCGGTTTCGCTCGCTTTCAGCCGGTCGCTGGCCGATGGTGCGGATGCTTCTTGATCAATACGTTGATGTCAACATAATTAGAAACATGAACATGCATGCCGACCTGCCGATCGAAGTCACCCGCGAGGTCCGGGACCGCTGTCTCTGCCTCCATGTCCAGCGCGCCGCCCGCGCCATCGGCCGGCGTTTCGACGAGGCGCTCCGGCCCTACGGCCTGACCAACGGGCAATTCTCGCTGCTGATGGCGCTGAACCGGCCCGAGCCCCCGAGGATAAAGGATGTCGCGCCGTTCCTCGCCATGGACAGGACAACGCTGACGGCCAACCTGAAACCGCTTGAACGGCGCGGCCTCGTTGAGATTGCGATCGATCCCGAAGACCGCCGCGGGCGGCGGCTGAGCCTCACGGATGCTGGCCGGAACGTGCTGAAGGACGCCCTACCGGTCTGGCGGAAAACCCACGACGAGATCGACCGCCTCCTGCCGAGCGGCGATCCGGACAGCCTCCGGGCGGAACTGATCGCCCTTTCCTGAACTCAGGCAGCGCCCCGCAGCATCACTTTTCCCTGCCGTCCTTGTTGACCAGCGACGTATGCGGATCGCCTTCAGGCAGGATCCGCCTGATGTAGTCGCGGGTCTTCCATTCCGGCGGAGGCGGCGTGCCCTCGCCCTCCCTAGGCACATGCGGCGACGGCTCCCGATCGGCCAGGTTCGGGGTATAGCGAGGACAGTTCGGATAGATCTCGCACTCGATGCGAACGACCATCTTTGCCCCGTAATGCCGCTCGAGCGCTTCCGGGTCGGTCAGGATCTCCGCCTTGCCATTGACGCGGATACGCCGGCTCTTGCCGTCGAAGGCGACGAAGAGCAGTCCGACATTCGGGTTCTTCGCAATATTCCCGACCGTGCGGTACATCGAGTTCCCGTCATATTCGGGATATTCGAGGATGTTGGGACCGACGATTTTGATGAAGCCCGGATCGCCTGACTTGATGTTGCAGTCGACATAATCCTCGAAGGTCGAGGCGATGAAGAAGAACGGCGCCGCCTGGATGAACGCGATCTCATCCTCCCAGAACGCATAATGCTTACGGTTCTTCTCGATCGCTTCCGCCGTGCGCCGCCCGTCGAAGCGATCCTGCCAGTCGCGCATGCCCTCGTGAAAGAAGGCCCGGTCTTCGAAGACATTCATTGCATTGCCCGCTCGTGTCGTCAGTCCGAACGCGCATCAAACACCGAATGGCCGGCTCCGGCTAGGCAGCTTCCTGACGGGGCACCAGGGCGGCCGCCTCGCGGATCACTTCCGGGCGGGCGCCGTCGAGATGTGCGTTCTCCGAGAGATGCCGCCGCCAGGCGCGCGCACCGGCGCGGCCCTGGAAGAGGCCGAGCATGTGCCGGGTGATGCTTTTCAGCGGCACGCCCTCTGCCATCCGGGCGCCGGCATAGTCCACCATCGCCTCGGCGATTTCCCACGGGTCTACCGTCGCCCCGGTCTCGCCATAGAAGCGACGATCGACATCTGCGAGGACCCACGGCGTCTGGTAGGCCGCACGCCCGATCATCACCCCGTCGACATGGGCGAGCTGCTGCTCCGCCTCGTCGAGGCTCTGGATGCCGCCGTTGATGGAGACCGTCAGATCCGGCCGCGCCTGCTTCATCGCATGGACAAGCGGATAGTCGAGTGGCGGGACATCCCGGTTCTCCTTCGGGCTGAGCCCCTGCAGCCAGGCCTTGCGGGCATGGACGATGACATGCCGGCATCCCGCATCGCTGACCTGCCGGATGAAGTCGGGAAGCACCTCCTCCGGCACCTGGTCGTCGACGCCGATGCGCGACTTCACCGTGACCGGGATCGAGACCGCTTCACTCATTGCCTCGACGCAGCGCGCGACAAGATCCGGCTCGCGCATCAGGCAGGCGCCGAAGCTGCCGGACTGCACCCGGTCGCTTGGGCAGCCGACATTGATGTTCACCTCGTCATAGCCTGAGGCCTCGGCCATCCGGGCGCATTCCGCCATCGCTTCCGGCTCGCTGCCGCCGAGCTGCAGAACCACCGGGTGTTCCGTGCCGTCAAAGCGCAGGAACCGCGCCGCATCCCCGTGCAGCAGCGCGCCGGTCGTCACCATCTCGGTATAGAGCACCGCCCGCCGGCTGATCAGCCGCAGGAAATAGCGGTCGTGCCGGTCGGTCCAGTCCATCATCGGTGCGACGGATATGCGGTGTGGTTGCGCGGCGGCCTGCATGCGCTCCTCGTACGGTTGCGCGGCACTCGTTTCGTCCGTTACGCGCCCTTTATGGTCATCCGCGCGCGCAACCTCAAGTTTTTGCGGAATCAGGGAGCATGCCGGCGCAAGGCGGGATCAGTCTGCCCGCTCGGCACGCACGACGATCTCCTCAGGGATCTGCTCCGATTTCCGCGAGGCGATCCGTGCCCGCAGCATGAGCACGAGAAAGACGATAGTGACGCCGACGGCGGTCACGCGCGCCATCTCCTCGCCGAGAAAGAGCCAGGCCCAGAACACGCCGAAAACGAGTTCCAGGACCATGATCATGCCGACGTCGGAGGCGCTGATGTATCTCGTGCTGGCAGAAAGGAGCGCCACGGACACCGGCACGACCACCAAGCCGAGCGTCAGCAGATAGGGAATGTCGGCCGCGACCACAGCGGGCATTCCGCCCACAGCCAAACCAACGACCGAGGCGAACAGGCCCGACAGGGCCAGCGCCTGCGGCGCATAGGGTTTGAGCCTGCTCCTGAGAGCCGTCAGGTATCCGCCGACACAGAGAACGATCAGCACGCTCACCCCGTAGCCGAGAGGATCTCCGGCCGCCCAGTCCCCGCGCGCGACCAGGGCCGCCCCGAAGGAGGCGCCGATGAGAGCGAAGATCAGAGACGTGTCCAGACGCTCGCCGAGAAAGACCCGCGACAGCAGGGCGGCGCCGAGCGGAATGGTCGCGACGAATGTAAGCACGCTCGAGACAGGAATGAGTTTTGCCGCGAGGACGAAGGCGACCGTGCTTCCGCTGAACAGCAGACCGGTCAGCAGTGTGCCGGCGCTTGGGACGCGGAAGAACCGTTCCCGCATTCGCGGATGCAGTGCAGCGAACAGCGAAAACGAGATCGCCGTCAGCCCGCCACGCCAGACGATGACCGTCCAGCTGTCAGCACTGATCATGCGGATCAGGGGAACATCGAAACTGAGAAGCAGGATCCCCGCGACCGCCAGGAGGGCGCCCTTGTGATACATCCCATCTCTGTACAGCCAGGAAGACCGATAGGCCATGCCTGATACGGCAGGTAGGCCCGCGCGTTCCCCTCATTACTTGAAAACCAGTTGACAGTGCGCCGGCGGCGAAAATAGCATGCCGCACAACTAATATATTAGATGATTTAACATCTTAATAATCCACAGGGAGGATCTCATGACCTTTACAAGGAAACTGCTCGGAGTCTGTGCGGCCGCCGCCATCTGCATCGGCACCGCCATGCCCACGATCGCGGCCACGACCCTTCGCATCGGCACCGTCCTCGCGCCGGACGATCCGATGGGCCGGGGGCTCGACAAGTTCAAGTCAGAAGTGGAAGCGGCCACCAAGGGCGAAGTCCAGGTGCAGGTCTTCCATAGCTCGCAGCTTGGCGACACCACCGAGATGATCGACCAGGCACGCGCGGGCGCGAATGTCGGCACCGTGACCGACGTGGCACGGCTCTCCAGCTTCGTGCCGTCGCTCGCCATCATGTCGGCGCCGTTCCTGTTCGATACCTACGACCAGGCCGACAAGTTCGCGCTGTCCGAGGAATATCTCGCCTGGGGCGACACGCTGAAGGAAAAGTCCGGCCTCGTGATGCTGGCCTCCAACTGGTACCAGGGCCCGCGTCATGCGCTGACCCAGAAGCCGATCTCCGGGCCGGCGGACCTCAAGGGCGTGCGCATGCGCACCATCGGCGCGCCGATCTGGATCGAGACTATCCGCGCCATGGGTGCGGAGCCCACCCCGATTGCCTGGGGCGAGGTCTATTCCGCCCTGCAGATGGGCGTGATCGACGCCGCCGAAGCACAGCCGACGGCAATCAAGGGCGCGAAGCTCTACGAGGTCATCAAGCACGTGACCAAGACCGGCCACATCCAGCTCGTGACCGCGCTCGTGGTTTCCGCCGAAGCCTGGGACCAGATCTCAGCGGAGAACCAGAAGATCGTGCGCGATCTCGCCGTGGAGAACGGCCGCTACGCCTCGCAGCTCACCATCGATCTCGGTGAGAAGGCGCTGGCCGACGTCGCCGCGAGCGGCGTCACCATCTCGGAAACCGATCTCGCGCCCTACAAGAAGGCCGTATCCGGGGTCTACGAGTTGCTGAACCTCAACAAGGAAGTCGCGATCGTGAACAAGGTTCTCGGACGCTAATCCGCACTTCCGCGCGGCGCAGGCTCAGAAACAAGGCGGCCCCATGTTGAGACGAATTGAATATGCCTGCGCCGCGCTGCTGCTGGTCGCCGTGGTGCTCCTGGTCGGTATCGCCTCCGTCGCCCGGGCGACGGGGTCGCCGATCATCTGGTCGATCGAGGTGGCGCAGCTGCTGTTCCTCTGGCTCTGCATCCTCTCGATCGATCTCGCCCTGCAGCACGACCGGCATTTCGGCATCGGCCTGCTGCTCGACAACGTGCCGCCAGGTGCCCGCAAGCTGGTCGAGATCGTCAATCTCCTGGTGATGATCGGGTTGCTAGCCTACCTGATGCGGTTCGCCTGGAAGAACACCATCCTGATGCATCCCCGGCTCGACGGCGCCCTGCAGATCCCCGGCTCCTATTTTCACGCCAGCATGGTGGTGGGTTTCGCGCTGATGATGCGGACGCTCGCCATCCAGCTTCTCCAGCGTGTCCGAAGCAAGGCCTGACATCAGATGCTGACTCTCATTGCAGCGCTCTTCCTCCTCTTCCTGCTGAGCGGACTGCCGGTCGCCTTCGCACTGGCGCTGGCCGCCTTTCCGGTCTTCACCCTGACCGGCACGATGCCGCCGACGGTGGCGATCCAGAAGATGGTGACCGCGACACAGAGCTTTCCCCTTCTCGCCGTTCCATTCTTCATCTTCGCCGGCAACCTGATGAACTCGACCGGCATTACCGAGCGGCTGATCACCTTCGCCCGCCTCCTGACCGGCTGGCTCGCCGGCGGGCTCGGCCAGGTCTCGATCGTCCTCAGCCTGATGATGGGCGGGATCTCCGGCTCCGCCGTCGCCGACGCCTCGATGGAAGCGCGGCTGCTGGGACCGAGCATGATTTCCAAGGGCGGCTATTCGAAAGCCGCGACCGCGGCGGTCCTCGCTTTCGGCTCGATCATCACCGCGACGATCCCGCCGAGCATCGGGCTGATCCTTTTCGGCTTCATCAACGAGGTCTCGATCGGCCGCCTGTTCCTCGCCGGCGTGGTGCCCGGCATCCTGCTGACCGCGACGCTGATGCTGACCGCCTGGATCGTCGCCCGGCGCAACGGTTACGCGGCGGACATGAAAGAACTGCCGACAACGGCGGGGCTCTGGGCGAGCTTCAAGGAAAGCGCCTGGGCGCTCGCCTTCCCGGTGATCCTGATCGTCGGCTTCCGCTTCGGCTTCTTCACCGCGACCGAGGCCGGCGCCTTCCTGGTGTTCTACGCCCTCTTCGTCGGCACCGTGATCTACCGGGAACTGACGCTGGCGAAACTCTACGAGGCAATCCGGAGCACCGTGACCGATCTCGGCATGGTCATGCTGCTCATAATGATGGCGGCAGTCCTCGGTTACGCCGTCACACTCGAGCAGGGACCGCAGCAGATCGCCGCGATGGTCACCACGCTCACCTCGGAACCGTTCTTCATCCTCGCCCTCGTGCTCCTGCTGCTGCTGGTCAGCGGCATGTTCCTCGAGGGCGCGGCAAACATCCTGCTGGTGACACCGATCGTGCTGCCGGTGCTGGTGCAGGCGGGGTTCGACCCGGTCCATATGGGCATCCTCATGGTCACCCTGATCAATATCGGCGGCCTGACGCCGCCGGTCGGCGTCATCATGTTCACGGTCTGCGGCATTCTCGACGTCAAGACCGGCGCCTTCTCGAAAGCGTCGGCACCCTATTTCCTGGCCCTCTTCGTCTTCCTGCTGATGCTGGTCGCCTTTCCGGCGCTTTCGCTTTTCATGCCGGGACGGCTCATGTAGGTCATGAGATCGCGCTAGAACGAGGTAATTGCATGAACTTCGGTTCCCTGTCCGAAGCCCTGATCAAGGCGTCAGACGACCTGACGGCCCCGAACCAGCAAGGCACCGCCGCCGCGCGGGTCTATGCGCGGCTCCGGGCCCGCATCATCTCGCTTGAGCTGCTGCCGGACACAGTCCTCTCGCGCGCCGAGATCGCCAGGGAACACCAGGTCAGCCAGTCTCCCGTCCGCGAGGCGATCCTGAAGCTGGAGCAGGAAGGCCTGGTGGTCTCCTATCCCCAGTCCAAGACGCTGGTGACCCGGATCGATACGGAGCAGGCGCGCGAGACCCAGTTTCTGCGCATCAGCGTCGAGATCGAGGTCGCGAAGACCCTCGCCAAGGCGGGCAACCCGGACCTGCTGCTTCCGACCATCCGGGTCCTCAAGATGCAGAAGATGGCAGGTGAGGATCACGACATTCCGGAATTCACCGCCCTCGACCGGCTGTTCCATCTCTCGCTCTTCCAGGCGGCAGGTGTCGCCTCGCTCTGGCACCTGATCTCGGGGCGTTCCGGCCATATCGACCGGCTCAGGACCCTCAACCTGCCGGACCCCGGCAAGATGGCGCAGGTCCTCGATCTCCACGATCGCATCCTCGCAGCGATTACCGCCGGCGACCTTGAGAGGGTCGAGCTGCAGGTCCGCGAGCACCTGTCCGGGACCATGGCCTCGATCCCGGCGATCATGGCGGCGCATCCCGATCATTTCGAAAAACGGGACTGACTTTCCCTCGGCGGCCGCCAGTGGAAACAATCCTTTCACCTGACAGCACTGGTTTTCTCGCCTCGGAGGCTCACCTGACTCCGCAAGCACTCAGAAGACGCGAGCGGAGACGAGAATGAGCTGGAGCCCCTGCCCCGACCCGGTCCTTGGCGACGAGGCCGCCTGCGACGCGATCGAGACCGTGATCGTGCCGCGCGCCGTCGATCTCGGCGAAATGGAGGTCCGCCGCGCGCTGCCGAGCGTGAAACGGCAGATGGTCGGCCCCTTCATCTTCTTCGACCAGATGGGCCCGGCGGAGTTCCTGACCGACGAGGGCATCGACGTGCGCCCGCACCCGCATATCAACCTTGCCACCGTCACCTACCTGCTGGATGGAGAGATCCTGCATCGGGACAGCCTCGGCACCGAACAGGCGATCCGTCCGGGCGCGGTGAACTGGATGAAGGCCGGGAGCGGCATCGTTCATTCGGAACGCACCTCCGACGACCTGCGGAAAACCGGCCAGCGCCTCTTCGGCCTGCAGACCTGGGTCGCCCTTCCCGAAGCGGAAGAGGAAACGCCACCGGACTTCCTCCATTACGCCGAAGGCGAGATTCCCTCCATCACCGACGGCAAGCTCTCCATGCACCTGATCGCCGGTTCGCTGCACGGGGTGAGCTCGCCGCTCCGGACCGCGTCGGAAACCCTCTATGCCGATATCAAACTCGGCGGCGGCGGATCCTATCAGGTAGAGGCGAGCCACGAGGAGCGCGCGCTCTATGTGCTGACCGGCGAGATCGAGGTCGATGGCGACCGGCACGGGCCGGGCACCCTGCTGGTTATCCATCTCGGCATCCCTGCAATGGTACGCGCCGCACGCGACAGCCGCTTCATGCTGTTCGGCGGCGAGCCGATGGAGGGGCCGCGCTATATCTGGTGGAACTTCGTCTCCTCCCGGCTCGAACGGATCGAGCAGGCGAAGGAGGAATGGCGCCGCGGGCGGTTCGAAACCGTGCCGGGCGACGAGGAGGAGTTCATCCCCCTGCCCGAAGGCAAGGGACGGCCGCGCAGAGCCGTCGGCGGGCGGAGTTTCGACTGAGCGGCAGACCGCAGGAGTTGCAGGCCTCCCGACACCGGACTAGCCTTCGCGAAATCTCGACCGGGGGTCCCATGCCTGCTCTTAAGCGTTTCACCGCGCTCCTGCTCTGCGCTCTCCTGAGCGCCTGCGCGATTTCAACCCAAAGCACCTTCAAAGGCGGCCCCGCCCCCGGCAAGGCCATCGTGATAGTCGGCGGTGCGTTCCTGGTTCCCAATTTCGGACCGGCCGGGCAAGTCGACGAGATCGAGGTGGTGTCGCTTCCGCTGCGCGTCCCGGCGGTCCTCTCCGAGGCGTCCGCATCCTTCAGGCGTTATGACCCGACGACCGGCGACGATCTGGACAAACTCGTCCTTGAAGATCCCTCGCCCGAGCTCATTCCGGTTCCGCTCAGCAAGCCGAACAAGCTTCTCAGCCTTCCAGACCCGGTAGAGAGGTTCGGGTCCACAAATTACGCGATAGTCCAGGTAACGCCGGGCGACTGGTTCCTGGATCGCCAGATCGTCCGCTCGATGAACAGCACCACCATCGTCCGTTCGGTCAAGGAGGACAAATTGCGCGCGGGCGTTCCGGTGTTTCACGTCGAAGCGGGCGAGGTTCTCTATGTCGGCGACGTGGTATTGGCCTCGGGACAATATCTGAGAGATCTCGACCCGCAGAAATACAGCAGGCTCCGTGCGAACAGCTGGAACCTCGCGATTGCCGGTAACGTCGAGGCAATGAAAACGAGCGTCGCGGAACGAATAGATACCAGCCTGATCCGTTATCGCCCGATGACGCAGTTCGGCGAATAATGGACCGCCGAGCGGCCGGAGCGATGCCCCGGCCGCTCGAACGAGCTCAGGAAAATGCGGCTTCAATTTCTGCCGCCGCTTCCGGCCTCACAATATCTGTGATGCCGAGCCCATATGCTCCGCGGATTATTCCTGTGAGGGTTTCGAGCCGATGCGCGACCGGTAGATGCCCCGAGAGCATGACTTCCGGTCCGAGCGACTCCAGCATTCCCAAAATTCCGGCCAATGATGGCCGGTCTATGTTCGCCAGCCAAGGCGCGTCGACGCTCGACCAGGCGATCATGCCTTCGCGCAGCGCCGGCGCCGGAATCTCGTCGATTTCATCGGCGCGGCCTTGCACCAAGGCTCCGAAAGCATCGGCCGCGAACAGGACGCGATCGGTCTCGTCGAAGAATCCCATGGTCTCGGGTGCGTCGTAGTAAGGCGGCTTGACCTGATGTAGCCGGCGTCCGCCGGCCTCGAACACTTCACCCGGCTCCAGGAGACGGAAGCGGTCGGGATCGCCGACCCCCATCAATCCCATCTTTCCAGCCCCGAGGAAACTGGTCACCACCGTGGCGTTGGGTGCCAGCTCCAGAATCCGATCGAGATTCCCGATATGGTCGGCGTCGGTGTGACTGAGCCAGATCCAGCGCAGATCCTCCGGGTCGATCTCCTGGAACAATCTCTCGAGCATCGGCGCGCGCAGGGCGCTCAAACCTGTATCGACCAGTACCGGCTCCGGTCCCTTCATCAGAAACGCATTGACCGGCAACGCGCCAAGACCGGGCACCGGCAGCCAGGACGGAAGAGCCGACCATGTTTCCGTGACGCTCCGGGTCTCGAGCTGGAGGGGTTCAGTGACGTGTTTCATCATTCTCACCATTTTCAATAAACATCATTGTTCACTGAATTTGCGATTAGGCGAGGAATTGCCTCTTGTCAAGATTTCAGTGAACGATCATGTTCACTGAATGAAAGAACGAAAACGCATCTACCTGAAGCGGGAGCGGGCCCGGTCCGAGGAGGCGACGCGGGAGAAAATCGTCGAGGCCACGATGCATCTGCATGAGGAACTCGGTCCACGCGCCACCTCGATCAGCGCGATCGCGAAACGCGCCGGGGTCCAGCGGCTCACGGTGTACCGCTATTTCCCCGACGAAACGTCGGTCTTCCAGGCCTGCACGGCGCACTGGCTGTCCCTCAATCCTCCCCCGGACCCGGAGAGCTGGGCAGAAATCGAAAGCGCCGAAGCGCGCTTTCGGGCTTCGGCCGCGGCCTTCTACAGCTATTTCACACGGACGCGGCGGATGTGGACCATGTCCCATCATGATGTGGCGTTTGTCCCGGCCCTGCAGAAACCGATGTCAGACTTCAGCGAATTTCTCGACAGTGTCTGCGACACTCTGATCACGGCATTCGACGACACTCAAAATCGCGATCGCATCGCCGCCACGATCCGGCACGCCCTCAGGTTCACCACCTGGTCCAGTCTCGACGAGCAGGGGCTCGATGATGAAGGCAAGCTGGACCTGGCTTGCACCTGGCTGCGGGGCGCCCGCGGGGTATAGACGGATCGCCCACGAGGAAACCGGTCAATTGGCAGCAAGGCCGGACCGGCTGATCCGGCCTTGCTGCTGTACGGGCCCAAGCGCCCCATCGACAGGTCGGCGACGGAACGCGATCCCCAAAAGGTTCAGGCAAGCGAGGCTACGGGACGGCGCCACAGCGCAATCGCCTGCAGCTCGGCAAACCCCGCGACCACCACGGCCTGCATCGCGATAAAGGCAATGCCGAGCTGGTTCGGCTGCAACCACGGCCCGAGGATCAGACCCGCACTCGCGATAACCCAGAGGAGATTGGCTACGACGATGATCCAGACCGCCACTGCGGGAGGGCTCTCTCGCCGCGCCACCCAGACGACGAAGCCGACGAATGGCAGCAGGATGAGACCGGCACCGCGCAGCAATGATTCCGGCAGATCGAGTAACCCTGCCAGAAACCCGCCGCCGGCGACCAGCAGGACGACCGTCGCGAGCGTCGCGGCCGCATCGAGCAGCAGCACGTTATTGAGGGCACGCGGAGATGAGAGGAAATTCATGACGTCGCTCCTTGGCTATGACGCGGCGATCCCCGTGACCGCCGCATTGCCGAGGAGCCTCGCCCCGCTCAGGAATGCGCTCAATTAACTCGGAGGTAATTGTTTCGCCTCCTGAGCGCACCTAATCTTGTGCTCCATGACACAGCAGCAACACCCTATCGGACAGCAGCTCCGCGATTGGCGCCGCCGCCGCCGGCTCAGCCAGTTGGACCTCGCGCTCGAGGCGGATATTTCCTCCAAACATCTGAGCTTCGTCGAGACGGGCCGGGCGCGGCCGAGCCGGGAGATGATCCTGCTCCTCTGCGAGCGCCTCGCCGTGCCGCCGCGCGAACAGAACCTGCTTCTTCTGGCCGGCGGCTATGCCCCGCATTTCCCGGCTCGCACGCTCGACGACCCTTCGCTCGCCGCCGCTCGGAAGGCGGTCGAGCAGGTGCTGAGCGGACACGAGCCCTATCCGGCTGTTGCGGTCGACCGGCACTGGTCGCTCGTCAGCGCCAACCGAATGATCCCGCCGCTGCTGGACGGCATATCACCCGCCCTGCTGGAGCCACCGGTCAATGTGCTGAGGATCGCGCTGCATCCGGACGGGCTCGCGCCGCGGATCCGCAATCTCGCGGAATGGCGCCACCACCTGCTGCATCGCCTCCGGCAGCAGATCGAGGTGAGCGCCGATGCCGGACTGATCGAATTGCTTCAAGAGCTTGAATCCTATCCCTTCCGCCGCTCCGGACCTCCGGAGCATCAGGCAGATTATGGCGGCGTATTTGTGCCCCTGGAGCTGGATACGCCCGTCGGCACACTCTCGATGTTCAGCACGATCACCGTCTTCGGAACGCCGATCGACATCACGCTCTCCGAGCTTGCGATCGAGGCCTTCTTCCCCGCCGACGAGCACACGGCGGATCTGCTGCGGACGATAGCCGGCAGCTGAAGCGTTACCTCCGGGGTAATTGGCAGCGTGGCCGGACGGCCGCAGGATGCGCCCGCCTGTTACGATCCGGAGAAATGACATGTCGGCATACGCGATCGGACACCTGACGGCCGTCACGTTCGGCGAGGACATCGTCCGCTACCTCGAACGGATCGACGAGACACTCGCACCCTTCGAGGGGCGGTTCCGCGTGCACGGTGCCCGCGCCGACTGCGTCGAGGGAGACTGGTCGGGCGACCTTATCATCATCGAGTTTCCCGACATGACGCGCGCCCGCGCCTGGTACCGCTCGGAGGAATATACGGAGATCCGTCCTCTCAGGACGCGCAACTCCGCCGGCACGGTGCTTCTGATCGACGGCGTAGCTGATGACCACCGTGCAACCGATATCCTTGCGGGGGTTGCGGCCTGACCTGCTGCGCGAAGGCGCCTCAGCTGACTTCAAAGCTCTTCAGGAAATCCGGGTCCGGTTCGACCCCGAGCCCCGGCCCGCCCGGGAGCGCGACCGTTCCACCACTTTCCTTGACCTGTTCGCCGACCCGGAGCGGTTCGGTC
Source organism: Nisaea sediminum (assembly GCF_014904705.1). Classification (NCBI taxonomy): domain Bacteria; kingdom Pseudomonadati; phylum Pseudomonadota; class Alphaproteobacteria; order Rhodospirillales; family Thalassobaculaceae; genus Nisaea; species Nisaea sediminum. The sequence goes on along the minus strand of NZ_JACZCQ010000009.1, from coordinate 122,742 downwards.
AGGAGTTCCTCGCGGAAACGGTTCGGCGTTGTGTCGTATTCCAGCATCGGCTGCACCGGGTGCGCACTGCCCGGCAAATCCGGCAGGGCCGCAAGCAGATGCATGTTGGTCGCGACCGCAACGGCCGAGCCCCAGACATGGTTCACGATGGGCAGGAAATGCGCCTCGGCGAGGGTCCGGACCTTCAGATATTCGGTAATCCCGCCGAGGCCGCAGACTTCGGGCTGCAGCACGTCGACGCAGCGCTCGCGGATCAGGTCGCGGAAGCCCCAGCGGGTGAACTCCCCCTCGCCGCCCGCGATCGGCATGTCGAGCGCGGTGCAGAGATCCCGGTAGCCCTGCCGGTCCTCCGGCGCCACCGGTTCCTCGAACCAGGCGACGCCGAGCCGCTCCAGCTCGCGCCCGAGCGGGATCGCTTCGCGCGCTGTATAGGCATGATTGGCATCGACCATCAGCCCGGTCTCGTCGCCAATCGCGTTGCGGACGGTCTCGACCAGTTCGACATCGGTCTTTGGATCGATACCGATTTTCATCTTCATGGCTCTGTAGCCGGCATCCCGGATCGCCGCACTGTCGGCGGCAAAGCGCTCCTTCAGGTCCGGCACCCGCTGCAGCATCATGCCGTAACCATAGACAGGAATCCGCTCGCGGAAGGCGCCGCCGAGCAGGCGGTAGAGCGGCACGCCGTGGACTTTGCCGGCAAGGTCCCAGAGCGCGATATCGACGCCGGAGAGCGCCTGCAGCGGCATGCCTTTCTGCCCGTGGTCGCGTAGCAGGTTATAGACCTTGTGCCAGATCACCTCGCGGGCCAGCGGATCCATGCCGAGCACCATGGGCTGGATCACGCGCTCGACGATCGCCTTGTTGGCGAAGGCGATATCTCCGCCGCCGAAACACTCACCCCAGCCGGTCAGCCCCTCGTCAGTCGAGATCTCGACGAGGTGAGTGGTGCGCTTCAGGTAATATTGCTGGGAATAGCCGAGTTCCTCGGCGAGGCCGTATTGCAGCACGTGGCTGCGGATCGACGTGATCTTCATGGCGCGGCGTTCTTCTCCCAGTCTTCTCCGGGAGGTCTTGCCGCCTCCCCGACAGCGAAAGCTTAGGCCGCGCGAGGCTTTACTGAAATCCTCAGTTTCACGCCGCCCGTATGGTCTTCGCATTTATCGTGCGATGCTCGTTAGCTTCCATGCCGCTCACATTCAGCAGCCTGCGGTTGCACGCCTCACATGGGGAAGATAAACACACTGACTGGTCTGAATGGGAGAATGCAGGAATGAATTCTGTGTCGAGTTTCGTCGCAATTTTGTGCCTCGCTTTTCTTGGCGGCTGTGCCACATCAAGCAACCAAGCTTTCGAGAATGGCCCTTCGCCGGACAAGGCGATCGTGATCGTCGGCGGCGCGTACCGCGTGTTCAACCCTTCGCCCGAAGCGGCGGCAAAACTCACCATGATTGCCGAGTCACCGGCGCCAAGATCCTTTGCTGAGGCGCTCGTCCAGTTCCGGCGATACGATTCAGCTAAAGGCGAAAGTCTCGACATCCTTACCCTTTATGAACCTTCGCCAGAGCTATTCACGGTGTGGGTTGGCAAACCCGATTTGATCTACGACCCGGCCAGCGAGACCGAGCGGTTTACCGAAACCAACTACGGGATGTTCGAGATCACACCCGGAGATTGGTATCTTGATGGCCAGATAATGCGTTCCTACGGGCAGAGGACAGTCATCAAATCCCTGAAAGACAAAAAGATGCGGCCAGGGGTGCCCGTTTTCAGCATTAAACCCGGCGAAGTGCTCTATATCGGCGATGTGATTCTGGCCTCTGGCAAATACCTGATCGAGGCAAACCCTGAAAAATTTGGACTTCTTCGGTTTGAGAGCTGGAACCTCGGCATCACGTCCGATGTCAGCGCCATGAAAACAAATGTTGCCAAGCGCATTGATACGAACCTGATCAAACACCGGCCGATGACCCAGTATCGTCCTTGATACGAATTCGGGGGCCTTTGAAATCCTTCCCTAGCCGGCGCGTGCCGCCCGCGCGCTGCGCCGGGTCGCCAGCAACAGATTGGTTTCAGATGCGGCGACTCCTTCGATCAGCCTGATCCGGCGCAGAACATCGTCGAAATCCGTCAGCGTCTCGGCGCCGATCTCCGCGATCAGGTCCCACCTTCCGTTGGTCGAGTGAATCGCGCCGACCGCACCGATGCCGGTCAGCTGGCGCACCACATTCTCCGTCCCGCGCCCCTCGATCTCGATCAGCATGATGCCGCGCACCGGCATTTCCTGAGCGTCGCCCCGAAGCACCACGGTATAGCCGAGAATGTGCCCGTCACGCTCCAGCCGCTCGAGGCGGCTGCGCACCGTCGCCCGGGAGACCTCGAGGATCGCGGCGAGCTCCGAAATCCCGGCGCGGCCGTCCCGGCGCAGGGCCGCAATGAGTCTCTCGTCAATCGCATCCATTGATCAAAACGTCACTTTTGCTTATCGATCTGGTGATATACTCTATCATTTTGCGCGAATTGCTATCTTTTTTGCGCCATCGCCCTGCCCGCATAGTTCGACAGGTTTGTCGGCGGGCTGCTTTCCTGATCGACAGAGTGGAGCAATCAATGACCGATCGCCGTTCCTGTGTACTTGTCGGCGCCCCCGTGCAGATCGGGGCAGGCCAACCGGGCTGCCTCATGGGACCGGACGCCTTCCGGACCGCCGGACTCGGTCGGGCGCTGCAGAGCCTCGGTCATGCGGTCGAGGATCTCGGCAACTGCGCCGCCGCGCCGCTCGACGAACGGGTCCATCCAAACAGGGCGATCAAGAACCTGACTGAAACCGCCGGCTGGGTGCAGACGCTGACAGAGGCGGCCTACGAGGCCAAGCAGGACGGACGCACGCCGATCTTCCTCGGCGGAGATCATGCGCTCGCGGCGGGGACGCTTCCCGGCATCGCCAAGGCGGTCCGTGACGAAGGTCGCGAGCTCTTCGTGCTCTGGCTCGACGCCCACACCGACTATCACAGCCTCGACAGCACCGAGAGCGGCAATCTGCATGGCGTACCGGTCGCCTATTTCACCGGCCGCGGCGGCTTTGAGGGCTATTTCCCGCCGCTCGAGATTCCGGTGAAGCCCGAAAACATCACCATGATGGGCATCCGCTCTGTCGATCCGGCAGAGCATCGCGAACTGCTGGAGCAGCCGATCGAGGTGTTCGACATGCGGGCGATCGACGAGCACGGCATCGGCGCGCTGCTGGCCGATTTCCTGAAACGCGTCGAGGACGCGGACGGCGTCATCCATGTCAGCCTCGACGTCGATTTCCTCGACCCGGAAATCGCGCCCGCGGTCGGCACCACGGTCCCGGGCGGCGCGACCTTCCGCGAAGCCCATTTGATCATGGAAAAACTGAACGATTGCGGCCGGGTCGGCTCGCTCGATCTCGTGGAGCTGAACCCGTTCCTCGACGATCGCGGAAGGACCGCCCGCCTCATGGTCGACCTGACCGCGAGCCTCTTTGGCCGCAAGGTCATGGACCGGCCGAACCGACCTTACTGAGACCACGCAACCACGGAGACCATCATGGGCCACGCCGCCGCAGACCTCATCGCCACGGAACAGCGCCTCGGCGCGCATAACTACAAGCCGCTCGATGTTGTGCTGACGCGCGGCGAGGGCGTCCATGTCTGGGACGTGGACGGCAAGCAGTATCTCGATTGCCTCTCAGCTTATTCCGCCGTGAACCAGGGCCACTGCCACCCGAAGATCTTCGAGGCGATGGTGACCCAGGCAAGGAAGCTCACCCTCACCTCCCGCGCCTTCCACAACGACCAGCTCGCCGGTTTCTACGAGGACATCGCGCGGCTCACAGGCTCCCACAAGGTGTTGCCGATGAACTCCGGAGCCGAGGCGGTCGAGTCCGCGATCAAGGCGGTCCGCAAGTGGGGCTATGAGACCAAAGGCGTGGCTGAGAATCAGGCCGAGGTGATCGTCTTCACCAACAATTTCCACGGTCGCACCATCGGCGTCGTCGGCTTCTCCACCGACCCCGTCGCGCGCGGCAATTTCGGCCCCTTCGCCCCGGGCTTCCGGGTGGTGAGGTTCGGCGATATCGACGCCTTCGAGCAAGCGATCACGGCGAATACCGTCGCGGCCCTGATCGAGCCGATCCAGGGCGAGGCCGGCGTGATCATTCCGCCCGTCGGCTATTTCACGCGGATGCGGGAACTCTGCACCGAACACAACGTCACTCTCATTCTCGACGAGATCCAGACCGGCCTCGGCCGCACCGGCAAGCTGCTGGCGGAGGAGCACGAGGGCATCGAGGCGGACGTGACACTGGTCGGCAAGGCGCTCTCCGGCGGCTTCTATCCGGTCTCGGCCGTGCTCTCGAACTCGGACGTGCTCGGCGTGCTGCAGCCGGGCCAGCACGGCTCGACCTTCGGCGGCAATCCGCTCGCCTGCGCCATCGCGCGCGCCGCGCTCGACGTGCTGGTGAACGAGGGCATGATCGAGAACTCGGCCGAACAGGGCGCCTATTTCAAGAAGGAGCTCGAGGGCATCCGCTCGAACGCGGTGAAGGAAGTCCGCGGCCGCGGCCTGATGCTGGCGGTCGAACTGGAGCCGGAAGCGGGCGGCGCGCGCAAATATTGCGACGCCCTGAAGGAGCGCGGGATCCTCGCGAAGGATACCCACGAGCACTCGATCCGCATCGCTCCGCCGCTGGTCATCACCCGCGACCAGGTGGACTGGGCTCTGGAACGTTTCAGCGACGTGCTGACCAACGTCCACTGAGGGAAGGTCGCCGCCCTAGCTGCGGGCGAGCGCCTGCAGCCCGAGCAGGCCGGGCTCCGGATGGGTGATGCGGTGGACGGCGACGTTTTCCAGATATGCGCTCATCCGGCCCTTCGCGTTGAAGGCAGCCCTGAAGAGGTCCGTGCGGAACCGGTCGCCCAGATTCTGCAGCACCCCGCCGGCGAGATAGACCCCGCCGCGGGCGCCGGCGGTGAGTGCGGCATTGCCCGCCACCGTCCCGAGAAAGCCCGAGAACCGCTCCACCGCCTCGCGGGCCGCGGGACAGCCTTCCCTGTCGAGACGCTCGACGACCTCCTCGCCGCGCGCGGGCTCGAGGTCCAGGCCATCGCGTTCCGCAATGGCGGAGAACAGGTTCACCAGGCCCGGTCCGGACAGTACGTCTTCGGCCGAGACATGGCCGAGACGCCGCGAGAGCCGGGCGACGAGATCCGCCTCCGCGTCGCTGGAGGCGGCCAGAGTGACGTGCCCCCCCTCGCCCTCGAGAATGCGCCAGGTCTCGCCCGCGGGCACCGTGATACCGACCCCGAGGCCGGTTCCGGGGCCAAGCACCAGTTTCGGCATCCGCGCCACCTCGACGCCGGTCTGCACGGTATCGAGATGCCCGTTCGCGAAATGCGGCAGCGCCGCCGCCACCGCCGCGAAATCGTTCATCAATCCGAAACGGGACCAGCCGTAACGTTCGCGCACGGCGTCCCGGGAAAACTGCCACGGGCAGTTGGTGAGACGGATCCTGTCGCCCGAAACCGGACCGGCGACCGCGACGATCGCGCTGCGCGGCCGCTCTGCCGGGGCAATCCCGTCGAGATAGAGATCGAGAGCGGCCTCGAAACCGGCATGCTCCTCGGTCTTGAAGACCCTCTCGCTCCTGAGACCGGCACCATCCGTCAGCGCCAGCCGCAGATTGGTGCCGCCGAGGTCCCCGATCAAAGTCCACACACTCATTCGCCGCCCGTACTCCGAATATCAGCCGCAAGCAGAGCCTAGCATGTCCGGGACGTCGCGCGAGGCCGCAGGCCGGATCATCACACGACTTCCGGATCCGCTGACGGAGGCGTGACTTCACAGCAGGCCGGAGATCAGGCATATGCGACATCAGGCGAACACGGGAATATGCTGATGGAAAGCATCTATTACGTCCTCTCCTGGGCCTGTCACCGGCGCTGCAAGCATTGCTACGAGGAGCGCTTCCGGCCCTATGTGCGCGACGAGTTGAATGCCGTCGTCAGTGCGGCGGAGGAGAATTTTCCGAAGATCATCGCGAACCTTCCGGAGCGCCTGACCTATCTCGATCTGCAACAGCCGGACGATTCCGCTGCCGGCGGGTATGTCGAGCGGACCAGCCGGGTGATCGTCTCCGGCGGCGAGGTGCTGCTGGACCCGGTGCGCGAGACCATCCTCTATCCGGCGCTGGAACAGATCCGCGACAAGTACCGGGCGCAGGGCGGAGTGAAGCTTGTGGTACAGACCACCGGCGACCTCTTGACCGAACAGATCATCGAGGAGCTGCTGGAGCGCGGCATCTACATGATCTCCGTCGCGGGCATGGACGATTTCCATGTCGGCATGGAGGGCGAGAAGCGGGTCCCGCTGCAGGAGCAGCTGGTTTCCTGGTTCGAGGCGGCCGGCATGCGCCCCTTCCTGCATGATCCGAAAGTCCGTGCCTGGGACGATGACGGCCCCAACTTCTCCTTCTTCGGCGCGACCGAGGATGCCTGGATCGGCAAGATCTGGCCGCGCGGCCGGGCCTGGTCGAACGGCCTGTCCCGCGCCACCATCGCGGACAATTTCTGCAACGCCTGGTCGGGTGGCCTCAATTTCCTCAATCGGCGCTATTCCGGCTCCGAGGTCTCCATCGATCCGAACGGAGACGTCTTCCCCTGCTGCCTGAAGACCAAGGCACCGCTCGGCAACCTGACCGAGGAGCGGCTGGAGGACATCATCGACAGCCTCGTTGGCCATCCGGCGTTCGAGGCGATCTCGATGGGCCATCCCGAGCGCATGGGGATCTCCCATGGCTGGGATGTGGAAACGTTCCTCAAGAAATCCGAAACAGTGACGGTCGACGGCCGCCCCTACCGCAATCTCTGCATCGGCTGCGACCGCTTCCATACCGAAGTGCTCGCGGGCGTGCTCGAGGAGGCGCGGCTCAAGCGCCTTTCCCTCAGGAGCCAGGACGCGGCCGACTAGGCCTGCTCACCTGTCCCTGGGACCGCTGGACGCCAGCAGAACCGAATAGACGCTCGTCGTCGCGGTGATGAAAAGCCGGTTCCGTTTCGGTCCTCCGAAGCAGAGGTTAGAAACGGTTTCGGGAATGAAGATCTTCCCGATCAGCGTCCCGTCGGGATCGTAGCAATGGACACCGTCCGCGGCGCTGGTCCAGATCCGGCCGCGATTGTCGAAGCGGAAACCGTCAAAGACGCCTTTCTCGCACTCGGCGAACACCGCGCCGCCCGTCAACCGGTTGTCTTCGGTCACGTCGAAGACCCTCATATGCCGCGGCCCGTCCGGATAGCGGGTCGCACCGCTGTCCGCGATGTAGAGCTTCGACTCGTCGAGCGAGAAGGCGAGCCCGTTCGGGCAGGTGAAATCGTCTGTGACCTGGGTGATCTTCCCGGTCGCGCCGTCGATCCGGTAGACATGCTGGCCGCCGATCTCCTCCTCGCTCTCGAAACCCTCGTAGTCGGATTCGATGCCGTAGGCAGGGTCGGTGAACCAGATCGAGCCGTCGGACTTCACCACCACATCGTTCGGACTGTTGAATCGCTTGCCCTCGAACCGGTCGGCAAGAGTCTCGATCGTGCCGTCATGGTTCATCCGCGTAACGCTTCGGCTGCCATGCTCGCAGCAGATCACCCGCCCCTCCCGGTCGAGGGTACTGCCGTTCACGTTGGCGCCCTCGTTGGCACGAAACACTCCGACCGCGCCCGAACACTCGTCCCAGCGCATCCGCCGGTCGTTCGGAATATCGCTCCAGATCAGCGATTTGTAGGCGGGGACGTAGACCGGCCCCTCCGTCCATTTCCCGCCGGTCCAGATCCGTTCGACCGTCTCGATGATCTTGACACTTCTCCTGAACCGCTCGTCGCGGAACTCATAATCGCTTGCGGCCATGTCCCATCCCCCCGAATGAAAATTTTCGACCATTCTTGCGCAACCCCGACAGGAGGTCTTCCCATTTTCCGTCCAAATCGGCAGGCTCCCTCACAACAAACGGAAAGACAGGGGGAAACGATGGAACAGCGCTACGATGCCAAGGCCCTGGCGGACTTCGCGACCGATCTCTTCGAGGCGGCCGGGCTTGACCGGGACAAGGCCGGGACGATCGGCCCGCTGCTGGTCGAGGCCGATCTGATGGGGCACACCACTCATGGCCTGCAGCTCTGCGCGCCCTATCTGAAAGCCCTTGAGGACGGGACTATGGAAAAGCGGGGCGGTCCCGAGGTGCTGAGCGACCGCGGCGCCGTCGTTACCTGGGACGGCCGCCGTCTGCCCGGGGTCTGGCTGACCGCCCGGGCCGTCGACTTGGCCGTCGAGCGCGCCAGGCTCTACGGCACGGCCAGCATCGCGATCCGCCGGAGCCATCACATCGCCTGCCTCGCCGTGTTCCTCGAACGCGCCACCCGTGAGGGCTGCATGGTGCAGATAACGTCCTCCGATCCCGCGGTTGCCAGCGTCGCGCCCTATGGCGGCACGGAACCGCTCTTCACGCCCGACCCGATCGCCGTCGGCATCCCGACCGGTGGCGACCCCATCCTGATCGACACCAGCGCCTCCATCACGACGAACGGGCTGACCGGCCGGCTCCATGGCGAGGGCAAGAAGCTTCCCGGCAAATGGGTGCAGGATGCGGACGGCGAAGCGAGCGACGACCCGGCGGTCCTGTTCACCGATCCACCCGGAACCATCCTGCCGATCGGCGGGAAGGAATACGGGCACAAGGGCTATGGCCTCGCCCTGATGATCGAGGCCCTGACACAAGGCCTCGCCGGACACGGGCGGGCGGACCCGGCGGAGGGCTGGGGCGCGGGCGTCCACATTCAGGTGAGCGATCCGACGGCCTTTTCCGGGCGCGATGCCTTCATCCGGCAGATCGATCACATCGTCGAACGCTGTCATGCCAACAAACCGGTCGCGGGGGGCCCGCCCGTCCGGTTGCCGGGGGAAAACGCGCTCGCCAAACGGGAGAAAGCGACTGCTTCAGGAGTTGTTCTCTATCCCGGGATACTGGACGCGTTGAAGCCTTGGGCTTCGAAATACGGACTGGTGCCGCCAATTTCCCTGCGAGCCAATGCACATTGATATAATCTATTGATAAATAACAATAATCAGCACAAATACACATAAAAATAATTTATTTATTGCAACGCAATATTTCCGGGATGCGACGGCTTCAATTCCTTGCAAACGGGATGTCAGCCTGCAATGCTTCCGGCTCCAATCGGTCCGGACGTCCCGTCCGACTTGGCGGACCGGCATCGGCAGATGCCTCTGCTGCAAAAAAACCGGTCAATGAGCAGGAGTGGACATGAAAAGATTAATTGCTGCGTCAGCGTTAGCCTCGCTGACGCTCGTTTCCGCAGTTCCGGCGGCCCTCGCCGGCAAGGCGGACGACACCCTCAATATCGTCTGGGAACGCGAGCTGGAAAACGTTGATTTCTATTTCAACACGGCTCGCGAAGGCATCATTTTCTCGCGGCTGACCTGGGACGGTCTGCTGTATCGCGACCCGAAGACGATGGATTACGTCCCGCTGATCGCGAAGTCCTACAAATGGGTCGATGACGTCACGCTCGAATTCGTTCTTCGCGAAGGCCTCACGTTCCATAACGGCGAGGAACTGGACGCCGACGACGTGGTCTACACCTACAACTGGGTCTCCGATCCGGCGAACGGGATGAAGACCCCGAGCAACGTTAACTGGATCAAGACGGCCGAGAAGGTCGACAAGTACAAGGTGCTCGTCCACCTGAAAGAGCCGTTCCCGGCAGCGCTCGAATTCGTCTCCGGCACCCTGCCGATCTATCCGAAGGACTATTATTCGGAAGTCGGTCCGGACGGTATGGGCCTGAAGCCGGTCGGCTCCGGCCCGTACAAGGTTCTGGAAGTCGAGCCGGGCAAGAAGGTCGTCTGGGAAAAATTCGACGGTTACATGAAGGACGGCCCGAAGGGTACGCCGACGATCGGCAAGATCATCCAGCGCACCATTCCGGAACGTAACACCCAGATCGCCGAGCTGCTTGCCGGCCGTGCCGACTGGATGTGGCGTGTTCCCGCCGACCAGGCCGACCGTCTGCAGTCTTCCGGCAAGGTCCAGGTCGTCAACGAGCAGACCTTCCGCATCGGCTATCTGACCATGGACGCGACCGGTGCCGTCGCCGACACGCCGCTGAAAGATGTTCGGGTCCGCCAGGCGATCTCCCACGCGATCGACCGCAAGGCCATCGTCGAGGCTCTCGTGCGCGGGAAGTCCTCCGTCGTCGACTCGGCCTGCTTCCCGTCCCAGGTCGGCTGCACGACGGACGTTCCGAAGTACGAATACGACCCGAAGAAGGCGAAGGCCCTGCTTGCCGAAGCCGGCTATCCGGACGGATTCACGATCGACTTCTACGCCTATCGCAACCGCGATTACGCAGAAGCGATGATCGGCTTCCTGAACCAGGTCGGCATCAAGGCCAACTTCAGCTTCCTGAAATACGCGGCCCTGCGTGACAAGATCCGGGCCAAGGAAGTGCCGTTCGCCTTCATGACCTGGGGCTCCAACTCGGTAAACGACGTTTCCGCGATCACCAGCCACTTCTTCGGCGGCACCAACGACGACCTCGCGAAGGACCCGAAGGTTCAGGAACTGCTGAACAAGGGCGACACGACCGTCGACCTGAAAGCGCGCGAAGCGGCGTACAAGGAAGCCCTGACCATCATCGCGGAAAAGGCCTACTGGCTGCCGCTCTGGTCCTACAACACCAACTACGCGTTCTCTAACGACCTGAATTTCACTCCGACCTCGGATGAAATCCCGCGGTTCTTTAACGCGAGCTGGAAATAAGATCTAATCGCACCGGCCCCTGCAAAAGCGGGGGCCGGATGCCACCCCTCAAAGAACAAACGCGCCGCCGGCAAAACGCGGCGGGCGCGCGGGACGCACGATAATGCTGGTCTACACGCTGAAGCGCCTCTTCATAGCGTTTCTGGTCGCGCTTACAGTTTCTCTGATCACCTTCTCACTGACCTATGTGGCGGGAGATCCCGCGACGGCGATCGCCGGCGAAGCGGCGACGGAAGCCGACATTGAATATATCCGGGAACTCTACGGTTTTGACCGTCCGATCCTGATCCAGTATGCGGAATGGTTCCTGAACGCGATGCAGGGCGATTTCGGTCAGAGCTTCTATTTCAAGCTCCCGGTCGCCGACATCCTGTTCGATCGCCTTCCGATTTCCATGACCCTCGGGGTCTGCGCCATTACCTTCGCCATCGTCCTCTCCATTCCGCTCGGGGTGCTGGCGGCGATGCGGCCGAACAGTATCCTCGACCGGCTCGCGCTGGGTATTTCCGTCGTCGGACAGGCCATGCCGAGTTTCTGGTTCGCGCTGGTGCTGATCGTCGTCTTCGCCGTCGAGTACCAGATCCTGCCGACCACCGGGTCGGACACATGGCAGCATTTCATCCTGCCGACCATCGTGCTCGGCTATTACGCAACGCCGGCCATCATGCGGCTGACGCGGACCGGCATGCTCGAAGTGCTGGGCTCTGACTATATCCGCACCGCACGGGCCAAAGGCCTGCCGCAACATGTCGTGCTGTTCAAGCACGCGCTGCGCAATGCCGTGATCCCCGTCGTCTCGCTGGCGGCGGTCCAGTTCGGCTTCATGCTCGGCGGGTCGATCGTGATCGAAAGCATTTTCGCGCTGCACGGAGCGGGCTATCTCGCCTGGGAATCGATCGGGCGGAACGACCTGCCGGTTGTGCAGGCGGTGGTCCTGATCTTCTCTCTCTTCTACATCGTTTTGACTTTTCTCTCGGATCTGCTGAATGCCTGGCTCGATCCGCGGATCCGGGTGGGCTGAAGCCATGACAACGACCATCGCAAATCGCGGCCTGCCCGCCGCCGAGGACATCGTCGGCCCGACGCCGGGCCAGCAGCTTCGCCGCCGCATCTTCGGGCACCTTGGCCTGATGATCGGCGGAGGCATCCTCCTCGTGATGTTCCTGATGGCGCTCACCGCGCCGTTCCTCGCACCGCACGATCCCTATGCCCAGGAACTGCTCGCCCGTGTGAAGCCCCCGGTCTGGGTCACGGGAAACTGGGACCACATTCTCGGAACCGACCAGCTCGGCCGCGACTACCTGTCCCGCCTCATGTATGGCGCCCAGATCTCCCTGCTGATCGGCTTCGCCGCCGCCTTCATTTCCGGTGTGATCGGCACAGCCATGGGTGTGGCGGCGGGCTATTTCGGCGGCCGGGTCGACATGGTCGTGACCTTCCTCATCACCGTGCGCCTCTCCATGCCGGTTGTGCTCGTCGCCCTTGCCGTCGTGGCTCTGATCGGCGGCTCTCTGACCGTGGTGATCAGCGTGCTCGGCCTGCTTCTCTGGGACCGCTACGCGGTTGTCATGCGCTCCGCCACGCTGCAGATCCGGCAGATGGACTATGTCGCCGCCGCGAAGGCGGTCGGCTGCTCCACCCCGCGCATCCTCCTGACCGAGATCATGCCGAACATCGTCAATAACCTGATCGTGGTCGCGACCCTGGAGATGGCCCATGCGATCCTGCTGGAAGCGGCCCTTTCCTTCCTCGGCATGGGCGTGCAGCCCCCGACCCCGTCCTGGGGCCTGATGGTTTCGGAAGGCAAGGACTACATCCTCTTCGAGTCGTGGATGATCATGATCCCCGGCGTCGCTCTCTTTCTGCTCGTTCTCGCGATCAATCTGGTCGGCGACGGCATCCGCGACGTGACCGCACCGGAGGCAAGAAATTGATGCATCACCCGACGAATTCCGGAACTGGAGCCTAACGTGTCAGCCGTTCTCGAAGTCAAAGGCCTCACAGTCGATATTCCGGTCGCGGCCGGTGACCTGCATGCCGTCCGCGGCATCGATTTCTCCGTCGACAAGGGCGAGACACTCTGCATCGTCGGCGAGTCAGGTTGCGGCAAGTCCCTGACCTCGCTCTCCATCATGGGGCTGCTGCCCAAGCGGGCGAAGATTGCCGCCGACAAGATGGAATTCGCCGGCACGGATCTGCTCCGTATGAAGGAAAAGGAACTGGCGTCGATCCGCGGCAACCGGATGGCGATGATCTTCCAGGAGCCGATGACCTCGCTCAACCCGGCCTACACCATCGGCAATCAGCTGATGGAACCCTATGTCCGGCACAAGAGAGCGAGCGACAAGGAAGCCCGCGAGCGGGCGATCTATCTCCTGGAACGGGTCGGCATCACCGCCGCCGCCAGCCGTCTCTCGCAGTATCCGCACCAGCTTTCGGGCGGTCTGCGCCAGCGCGTCATGATCGCGATGGCGCTGATGTGCGATCCGGAACTGATCATCGCGGACGAGCCGACGACGGCGCTCGACGTCACCATCCAGGCGCAGATTCTCCATCTGCTGGCGGAGCTCCGGAAGGAGTTCAACTCGGCCCTGATCCTGATCACCCACGATCTCGGCGTCGTTGCCCGGGTCGCGGACAAGGTCGCGGTCATGTATGCCGGCAAGATCGTCGAGGCCGGAACCGTCACCGAGATCTTCAACAAGCCGCTGCATCCCTATACCCAGGGCCTGATCAACTGCATCCCGGTACCGGGCAAGACCGCCCGCGGCTCGCGTCTCGGTTCCATTCCGGGGATCGTTCCCACCCTGATCGGCGACATCAAGGGCTGCAGCTTCCGCAACCGCTGTGCCTTTGCGCATGACGCCTGCGACACAACCGATCCGTACCACACCCTCGCGCCGGGGCGCGGCTACCGCTGCACCCTCGACGTCGCGACCTGTGAAGCCAATGCCAAGGAGCTTGTATCCGCATGACCGGAGCGACCGTCCCTCCCGTCCTCGAAATGCGGGACGTCACCAAGACCTTCATGATCCGCCGGGGCATCTTCAGCCCGAAACAGCCGCTGCACGCGGTCAACGGCATTTCGATCAAGATCGAGAAGGGCGACGTGCTCGGCCTCGTCGGCGAATCCGGTTGCGGCAAGTCCACGCTGGCGAAAATGCTGCTCGGTCTCGAGCCGCCGACCTCGGGCGAGATCTTCATCGACGGCGAGCCCGCCTATCAGGGCGGCAGCCGGACCGCGATCGCGCGCCGGATCCAGCCGATCTTCCAGGATCCCTATTCCTCGCTGAACCCGCGCAAGACCATCGGCTCCATCGTCTCCCTGCCGCTGCGCGTGCACAAGGTCGGTGCCCCGTCGAGCTGGCGCAAGTCGGTCGAGGATATCCTCGATATCGTCGGTCTGCCGCGCCGCGTCTATGACAGCTATCCGAATCAGCTTTCCGGCGGCCAGCGCCAGCGCGTCGCCATTGCCCGGGCGCTGATCATGAAGCCGGAAATCGTCATTTGCGACGAGCCGACCTCCGCGCTCGACGTTTCGGTCCAGTCGCAGATCCTGAACCTTCTGATGGATCTCCGCGAGGAACTGGGCCTGACCTACGTGTTGATCAGTCACAACCTGGCAGTGGTCGAGCATATCGCGACCAAGGTGGCGGTGATGTATCTCGGCCGCATCGTCGAGGAAACGGACACCGCGGCCCTGTTCGAAAAGGCGCGGCATCCCTATACCGAGGCCCTGCTCGGCTCCGTGCTGACGCCGGAGCCCGGTCTCGGCGTTCCGGACAGCGGCCTCGGCATCGCCTTCCCGAACCCGATCAACCCGCCGAGCGGCTGCACCTTCCATCCGCGCTGCGTGAAGGCCTTCGGACCGTGCTCCCAGACCAAACCGCCGGTGATCCAGGATGCCGACGGCAAGGTCGAGTGCCACCTATACGCCTGAGCCCGGGACGATGAGCGGAACCGGCACCACAGGCGTCTTATACCGGGCGCTGGTGCCGGAGGACTTCGACGACGCGGTCGCGCTCTATCGCGCGATGTCGAGCAAACGGACGGTCGCCGAAGGCGATTTCGGGAGGGAGCGCTTTTCCCAGATCCTCGGTCTGCCGGGCACGGCGATCTACGGCGCTGAGCTGGATGGCCGGATCGTCTCCATGGCCACGTCCCATTTACTGCCGAACATGACCTATGGTGGGCGCCCCTATGTGCTCGTCGAGAATGTCGTGACACTGGGCGACTACAGAAACCGTGGTCTCGCGCGCGGCGTGCTGGAAGCGATCATTGCCGCGGCCTGGGGAGCCGACGCCTACAAGGTGATGCTGCTCACCGGCCGCTCCGCCGAGGCACGCGGTTTCTACGAGAAGGTCGGCTTCGACGGGGAAGAGAAGCACGGCATGATTGTCCGGAACCGAACCGCAAGTCAGGCACATAACCGGTAGCCTGCAACGTCACCGTTCTGTCACCGGAATCGGATAGCGTGCGCTTCCCTCCATCGCCCAGCTTCCGGGACAGCCATGACACTCACCTTCGCCACCTACAACATCCAGTTCGGCCTCGGTCAGGACGGGAAGTTCGACACATTGCGCATCGCCGACGCGGTCGCCGAAGCCGATATCATCTGTTTCCAGGAGGTCGTGCAGGGCTGGCCGCGCGACGAATTCGAGGACCAGGCGGCGACCCTCGCCGGACGGCTGAACTATTTTTACGTCTTCGGCTCGACCTTCGATGTCGACGGCAGCACGCGGGACGACAGCGGCAAGGTGGTGAACCGCCGCCGCACCTTCGGCAACATGGTGGCGAGCCGGTGGCCGATCTCCGCTTCCCGCACCCTGCATCTGAGGAAGAAGCCGTCTCCCGGCGTGTTCGACCTGCAGCGCTGCGCGGTAGAGGCCATCGTGGAGCTGCCCGGCGGCCCGATCCGGGTCTACAGCACCCATCTCGGCCATCAGGCGCCGTCCCACCGCATGCCGCAGGTCGAGGCGCTGCGCGAGTACATCTTCCGCGCGCCCTACGAAGGCGCCCCGATCGACGCGCCGCACCCGCTGCCGCCGGAATCCGCCTTCGACTGGACCGAAGGCCTCGCCTTCGCGCCCGCTCCGCGGAGCGCGATCCTCGCCGGCGATTTCAACTGCCGCCCGACCTCGGAGGAATACGCCTATCTCTGCGGCGAACCGCACCACAAGCGCGGCCGGACCCGGCACTACGACCAGCTGGTCGATACATGGGTCGCCTCGGGGCACGAAGAGGAAGGTGTCTCGACGCTCTACAACAGGGACGGCGACTTCAAGATCGACCATGTTCTGGTGACAGACGACCTCGCGCCGAAGGTGAAGGGCAGCCGTGTCGGGACCGACATCGACGTCTCGGACCATTACCCCGTCTTCGTCGAATTCGATCTCTGACCTGCGAGGCGGCCTGCGGCGGGGTCCGCCTGCCTGGCCGCCTCCCATTTCCGGCGGAGCGGCGCCCCCTCGCCCGCAAAGCTTTCGCCGGCAGGACGGCATTCGTGTATCCGGTCGGGCCGGAAGTGCCGGAAGTCTCCGCGCAGCCGGCACCAGGCGGCGAGCACGGTGACCTCCGCGTAGTAGATCAGCGCGATCGGCAGGATCGTGCGGCGTGTGAGGCTGCCGTCCATCCCCTCATAGAGGGTCGCCAGTGCCTGCTCGTCCCGGATCGCAGCGCGGATATCCGAAAGCAACGCCTGGTCCGGAACGCCCCAGCTGGTGGTCATCAGCGCGTCGGTGAGCGGTGTCGCCTCGGAAAGCTTGCGGGCGGCACGCACAGCGGCGCTTTGCAGGCCGGCATCCCCGGTCCGCGCAAGCATCGCGAGCCCGACCGAGATCGCCTCCGCCTCCTCAATATCGAAATTAACCGGCGGCAGGTCATAGCCCCGGCGCAATACGTAGCCGATGCCCGCTTCCCCAAGGATCGGAACCCGCATCGCCTGCAAGGCTGCAATGTCCCGATAGATCGTCCTGACGGAGACCTCGAGCGACTCCGCAAGATCTGCCGCCCGATGCGGGCCCGGCCCGCCGCGGAGGATCTGGATGATTTCGAACAATCTGTCAGTAGGCCGCATTGAGTCTTCTCTTCTTATTGAAAATTAACAGCTCGCTGCTGACAGCACGATGTCAGGAGGGTGGGTGTATCTGCAACCGGACATGTTCCCACAGTACCGGCCGCCGCGATGCAATCCGACGCAATTCCATCAACCCCGCATTTGCGCGGCACGATCCTGGTGATCCTTTCCGCTCTCCTGTTCAGTACCGCCGGTCTGTTCGCGAAAGGCATCGCGGAAGAGGCCTGGACCATCGTCTTCTGGCGCGGTCTGACGGCGGCGGCCTTCATCTTCGGCTTCCTCGTCGCGACCGGACGTATCCGCGCCGAGATCGCCGCTTTCACCCGGCCAGCCCTCGCCGTGACCCTTGTCCGCGTCACCGGCTCGGCCTGCTTCATCGCCTCTTTCAAACTGACGAGCGTCGCCAATGTCGCCCTGATCTACGCTGCCGTGCCGTTTCTCGCGGCGGCGATCGCATGGGCGACATTAAGAGAGCGCCCCAGCGGTGCGACACTTGCGGGAAGCTGCGCCAGCCTTGCCGGCGTCGCTCTGATCGTCGGTGGTTCGGTCGGCGGCGGCACGCTCGGCGGCGACCTCCTCGCTTTGTGGATGACCTTCACGCTCGCCATCGAAATGGTGATCTACAGGCGCTGGCCGGACACCGTCGTCGCGACCCCGACGGCGCTTTCCTCGCTGCTGCTGGTTCCGATCGCCCTCGCCTTCGGTGACCCGCTCTCGGCCGATCCTGGCAATATCCTGGCAATGGCGGCGTTCGGGCTGCTCTTCATCCTGGCGGCGATCGCGCTTTCCGCAGGATCGAGGCTCCTGCCGTCGGCCGAAGCGGGATTGCTCAGCGCTCTGGAAACACCGCTCGGACCGATCTGGGCCTACCTCTTCCTTGCAGAGGTTCCGCCCCGGGAAACGGTGATCGGAGGCGCCATCATTCTGTCGGCCATCGTCCTGGCGCAGCAAAGGAACACGCGGACAAGGCTCCGCCGCACCTAGCCAGACGAAATCTCCTGACGCCGCCGCCTCCTGGCCACGGCTTCGCGGTGCGCGATGTAGGACACGCTACCGACGATGATCGCCGCGCCGATCCAGGTGAAAATCTCCGGAATCTCGCCGAAGATCGCGAAGCCGATGATCGCGGACCAGACCAGTTGGACGAACTTGATCGGCTGGATCGCCGACATCTCCGCGACCTTGAAGCCCTGGGTCATCAGCAGGTGCCCGAGGGTCGCGAGGCCGGCCGTCGCGGCCACCAGCAGCAGTTCCTCGAAGGTCGGCGAACGCCAGACATAGATCGCGGGGACCAGCGTAAACAACGTGACGAAGACCGAGAGATAGGCGACCACCGCCGGCCCGCTTTCGGTCAGGGTCAGTTTCTTCGCGACAATGTCGGCGCAGGCGAAGACTGGTGCCGCGATCAGCATCGCGATCGCCCCCGGATCGACCACGGCGTACCCCGGGCGAATGATGATCAACGCGCCCAGCAGGCCGGTCACGATGGCGATGATGCGGCGGATCCGGATCGCCTCGCCGAGAAAGAGGGCGGCGAGAAGCGTCGTGTAGACCGGCGCCGTAAAGCCCATGGCGGTTACTTCCGCGAGCGGCATGCGCGACATGGCGTAGAACCAGAGCAGGACGCCGCCACCGTGCAGGAACCCGCGCAGGGCATGCAACGGAAGCCTCGCGTTGCGCACGTCCGACGGCCTCAGCTTCAGAAAGAACGGCGCCATGAAGAAAAGCGCGAAGGCGTAACGCAGAAAGCCGGTCTGCACCGGATCGAGCGTCGCGCCGACATAGCGCACGATCGCCATGAAACAGGAAAAGACCAGCCCGGAGAGGGCGATCCAGATCATGCCCTGAACGTTGGGCGATATGGCGAGGAAGCGGGACTGAACTTCTCGGAACAGGGCGCGGATCATCTTTGCCTGTTGGAAAGAATAAGGATTTCTTACCCGCCACTATTTCATAATCGGGAAATAAAAACAGCCTTTCGCGCAACCGGAAGTCACTAATACGACCGGCCGACCGGACGGTTCTAATCCACCTCGCTGCTGGCGAGCAGATGCAGACGCGCTTTCTGGGCGCCACGGATATGCTGCCGCATGAGCCGTTCGGCCAACTCCGCATCCTTGGCCGCGATGGCCTCGACGATGGCAGCGTGCTCCTTCTTGGCCTCCTCCGCCCGGCCTTCGACCTCCATGGTCGTTGGCCCGAGAAGCGCCATCGCGTCCTGCAGCACATTCAGGGTCTTCAGCAGGTACCTGTTATGAGCGGCGTGATAGAGAGCGCTGTGGTAGCGGCGATTGTGTCCGGCCACCGAGGATGGCTTGCCCTTGCTCCCGGGATCGAGCGAGACGAGTTCCTGCAGAATCGCGACTTCCGCCTCCGACGCACGGCGCGCGGCAAGCCCCGCCGCCGTGCCTTCCAGCACCTCACGCATGAAATAGAGTTCCATGATCGCCTGGTGATCGAGCTCCGAGATCACCATGCCCCGGTAAGGCGCAAAGCTGAGCAACCCGTCCGCCTCAAGACGCCGGAACGCCTCGCGCACCGGCGTGCGGCTGACGTCCAGCTTTTCCGCCATCTCATTCTCGCGCACCCGCTGACCGGGCTTCAGTTCGCCGGTGCGAATGGCCTCCTTGAGCTTCAGATACGCCGTTTCGCCACGCGGCTCCCCCGCCGGGGAACTGTGACCGTCCTTCGCTAGACGTTTGCGGGTCATGACCATTCCACTCACTGTCCGGCCGCCATGAGGCGCCGGTTTCAAGAACCGGGAAGTCACCATAATGTAACCGCGAGCCAGCTCCCACCACGAAGTCTCTCGCGAAGCATCCATATGGATCTGGCCCGGTTCCGGACTGTCGGTTAGGGTGGCCTCCGCATTTAATCCGAGAGAGCGATCCTGCGATGCCTTACGTCTATCCGATCCCCCACCTGCTGCCGCCGGAGCTTGTCCGGGAAATCAACAACCGCATTGCGGGCTCCCCCGAAACGTGGGTCGACGGCGGCAAGACCGCAGGCCGTGACAAGAAGAAGAAGCGGAACCTGGAGCTGGAGGGCGATAGCGAGCTGCGGGTGCTTATCTCGGATGCGATCACCACGGTCCTGCGCGACTACCAGCGCCGCGAATCTCTGCTCTTCACCTTTCTCGCGGCACCATCGAAGATCGGCAAGTTCCTGGTCTCGAAGACCGAGAATGGTGGTGGCTACGGCGACCACATGGATAACAACATCATGAGCAAGGGGACGACGGAGGAACTGCGCTCCGACCTCTCCATGACGATCTTCCTGTCCGACCCGGAAAGCTACGAGGGGGGAGAACTGGTGATCGACAGCGACATGACTTTCGCGCCGAGTTTCAAGATGCCGGCGGGCGGCGCGATACTCTACGCCACCAACTCGATCCATCGGGTCAACCCGGTCACTTCAGGCTCCCGTGTCGTGGCACTCACCTGGATCGAGAGCGAGATCTCCGATCCATTCATGCGGCAGATGAATGCCGACCTGCTGCAATGCCTCAACGCGGTCTCGCAGAATGCGGATCAGAACCCGCAGCTCTCGACCTTCCTGACGCTGAAGCTGGAGAAGATCCGGGGCAATCTGCAGAAACGGACGCGCTGAGCGCGGCCCTTCAGGCGTTTCGGTCCTTGTTCTTCTGGCCGTAGGTCCCGTCCGGATTCTGAACCAAGTCGACCACGCCGTCCTCGTTCCGAGCTGTACCGGACGAGCCGCCGTTCCGTGCCGTTTCCTTCAGCTTCTGCTTGCGCGCCTGATCGAGCCGGGTCACCAACTTGAAGCCGTACCAGATGGCCGCGAGAACGGCGAAGAGAACGAGAATTTTCTGCAGACTGAACATTTGACCGTTTTAGCTGATCGCGCCGGGAGTTCAAGAGCCTGAAGAGGGCTTGAGCAGATACCTGACAACACCGTGACCGTGCGCCGGCACCTCGCGGCGCTCGACGAGCACCATGCCGAGCTTCTCCAGCACCTTGTGAGAGACCGTGTTGTCGCCGCGCGAAAAGGCGACGAGGTCGGGAAGGCCGAGCACTTTCATGGCCACATCGCGCGCCGCCGTCGCCGCCTCCGTCGCGTAACCCTTGCCGCGGAAGAGCAGAAACAGCCCGTAGGAGATTTCGATCTCCATGCCGCCGTCCACGTAGCGCAGACCACATTCCCCGCAGAAGGCGCCGCTGCCGCGCTCCAGGACGGCATAGAGCCCGAAACCGTGGGTCTCCCAGTGCCGCATCAGAACATCGAAGGCCGCGCTCGCCGCCTCCGGGTCTCTCACTCCGTATTTCCGGATCGCCATGACCTCGGGATCACCGTAGAAGCGGATCATTTCCGCGCGATCCGCCTCCTCGAAGCGGCGCAGGATGAGACGATCCGTTTCCAGCCGCTCAGGCGCACGCCCGGCCACCGTCTTTTCCGTGAGCTTGTCCATGCGGCGAGATTATCAGCCTCCGCTCGCCGAACACAGCATTGCTGAAAGAAACTGTTGAATTGCCGTTGCGTTGGATCATTTCTGAAAGAGCGCGCCGGGAAACCCGCGACGGTGCGCACGCTTGGAGCGAGGGAGAGCCAGAATGAAAGCCGCTGAACTGACACGTGTCGGACCCGCCGAACAGGTCGTCGTCTGCAAGGACGTTCCGGATGCCCCGGCGCCCGGCAAGGGCGAGGCGACGATCGAACTGATCGCCTGCTCCATCAACCCCGCGGACATTCTCGGCATCGAGGGCAATTACGCCAGCATCCCGGAGACGCCCTCTCCCCTCGGGATCGAAGGCGCCGGACGGGTGACCGCGGTCGGCGACGGCGTGAAGGATCTCGCGCCCGGCGATCTGGTGATGAGCCTCTACCGCGCCAACTGGAGCCAGCAACTGACCCTCCCGACGGCGCAACTGGTCAAGCTGCCGGCGAATATCGACCCCGAACAGGCGGCGATGATGAAGGTCAACGCGGCAACCTCCCTGCTCATGCTGCAGGAATACGTGAAGCTGAAGCCCGGCGACTGGGTGATGCAGAACGCCGCCAATTCCGGCGTCGGCACCGATGTCATCAAGCTCGCCCGCAAGCTCGACCTGCACACCGTCAACGTCGTCCGCCGCAAGGACCTGATCAAGCCGCTGCACGACATGGGCGCCAATGTCGTCGTGCTGGAAGGCCCGGACCTCGCCAGACGCGTCGCCTCCGCCACCAACGGCGCCGAGATCAAGCTCGGGCTCGACGCCATTGCCGGCTCTGCCGTTCAGGACATGGCCGAATGTCTCGCACCCGGCGGAACCATCGTAAATTACGGACTCCTGAGCGGTAAGCCCTGCACGCTCGACCCGCACCAGGTCGTCTTCCGCGACATCACCCTGACCGGCTTCTGGCTGGCGAAATTGATGCGCGGAATGTCGGGGAAAAAGATCCGGGACCTCTACACGGAACTTTCCGGCTATTTCCTCGACGGCACACTCAAGGTCGCGGTCGAGGCGCGCTACGGGCTGGAAGACATCCAGAAGGCGATGGCCCATGCCAAGCGCGAGGGCCGGGGCGGCAAGGTCCTGCTGCGCCCGAACGGCTGAGACTCAAAGCCCGAACCTGTTCCAGAGCAGCCGTTCCTCGATCGCCGCGATCAGACCGTGCGCTAGGGACGGCATCTCGCCAACAGCGCTCGAAGACCGGCTCCCGCGCCGCAGCCGCTGCCAGAAGGACAGGCGCGGACCGTAGGTTCGGAAGCGGACGTCCTCGCCAAAGCGCTCCCGCATGACCGTGCGAAGATCGCCGAGCCTGTCGACGATCCCCAGTTCGAGCGCCTTCTCTCCGGTCCAGACCGCGCCGCTGAAGAGCTCCGCGTCCTCGCCCTTGAGTTTTCCGCCGCGACGGCGGCGCACCACCTTCTTGAAACCCTCGTAGAGATCCCGCTGCAGGGCTTCCAGCCGCTCCACATCCTCCGCCTTCTCCGGCTGGAACGGGTCAAGCATGCCTTTCGCCGTCCCCTTGGTGTGTACCCGGCGCTCGATGCCGAGCTTCGCGATCGCCTCCTGCAGGCCGAACCCGGCCGTGATCACGCCGATGGAGCCGACCACGGAGGACGGATGCGCGACGATCTCCTCCGCCGCCTGGGCGATCCAGTAACCGCCCGAGGCGCAGAGGTCCTCGGTGAAGGCGACGACCGGCTTCTCATATTCGCGGGCCAGCGCCTCGATTCGGCTCTTGATCAGGTCCGACTGCACGGGCGAGCCGCCAGGGGAGTTGATCAGCAGGGCCACCGCGCTCGTGCGGCGGGAGGCGAAGGCGGCCTCGAGAATGCCGTCGAAGCGCTCGATATTGAGCCCCTGACGAAAAGACCCGAGATCGCCGATGGGACCTTTCAGACGGATCACCGCGACCTCGGGGTCGCGTGGATGGAAGGGGTTGAGCCACGACCAGCGGCGACGGGGCATCTGCTGCTCCTCTATTCGGACAGGGCCGGCGCCAGCGCGTACCCGGTGTCCAGGGCGGCGGCGACGGCCGGGGAATAACTCCCATCCATATTGTGCAGGACGATCCCGCTTGAAAGGGCAAGCGGCGTGCGTACGCCCTTGCGGGCGATCAGCACCACCCGTTTCGCCGGTCGCCCCGGCTTCGGATAAAGCGGATGCACCTCGATCCCGCCGAAGCGACGGTCGAGCGGCGCCAGAAGGTCGGCCAGCCGGTCCGCCCGCTGGACCATCGCGAACCGCCCCTTGTGGCGGAGTGCCCGATAGGCGGCCTCGATCCAGTCCGCCGCCACGGTATCCGCCTCGACATGCGCCGCCGCCTTCAGCCGGTTCGCCGACGGGTCGGCGGTCTCCGGCGCCTGGTAGGGCGGGTTGGCGAGCACGAGATCGAACGCGCCTTCCTCGTACAGCGGCGGTCGCGCCTCGATCCGGCCCTGGCGGACCTCGAAACGGTCAGTGACGCCGTTCAGCTCGGCGTTCCGGCGAGCGAGGTCGCACATTTCCGGCTCCGCCTCGATCCCGATGATCGTGAGGTCCGGCACACGCGCCAGCAGGCAGAGCAGAACCGCCCCCGCACCGCAGCCGAGATCAAGGACCTGCATGCCCGCCTCCGCAGGCGCCATGGCCGCCAGCAGGACCGGGTCGACCGCGGCGCGGTACCCGGCAGCCGGCTGCAGGAAACGCACCCTGCCGCCGAGCAGGCTGTCCTCGGTGACCTCCACCGGAGACTCAGTCTTCGTCGAGAGGCTCACCCGCATCCTCCAGAACGCGTTTCGCCAGAACGTAATCCTCGTCGCTGACGGCAAGCCGGCGCGGGATCGCATTGGCGCTGCCCTCGAGCACGCTCATGTGATTGTCGAGCACCAGCGGTTCTATCCCGGCATCCCGCAGCAGCGCGCCGAGGAAGGAAAGCCGGACAAGGTCGGTCGTGCGCAGCAGTTCCTTCATGGCGAGTTCCCGGAAACCTGTATCTCTTGCGGACCGTCACGGCGGCATATTTCGCTGTGCGGCACCGGAGCGCGGGCGCGAGACTTGACCGCCCGATTTGCGGACCTATGCTCGCTGCGCGATTGAAGGGCGTCAAGCGACACGGAGTTTGCCTTGGGCGTGGTTGTGGATTTCGGAGACAGCGGGAAGCGCAAGGCTTCCATCGAGGGCCTCTCGAATTTGGTGAAAGCCGATCTCGACCGGGTCAACAAGACCATCATCGAGAATATGCAGAGCCCGGTGGCGCTGATCCCGCAGCTCGCGGGGCACCTGATCGCCGCCGGCGGCAAGCGCCTCCGCCCGATGCTGACCCTCGGTGCGGCCGCACTTTGCGGCTATCAGGGCGAGCGGCACGTGAAGCTCGCGGCCTGCGTCGAGTTCATCCATACCGCCACCCTTCTGCATGACGACGTGGTCGACGAGAGCGAGCTCCGCCGCGGCCGGGAAAGCGCCAACGCGGTCTGGGGCAACCAGGCGAGCGTGCTGGTCGGCGACTTCCTCTTCAGCCGCTCCTTCCAGCTGATGACGTCCGACGGCTCCATCGAGGTGATGCGCATCCTCTCCGAGGCCAGCGCCGTGATCGCCGAGGGCGAGGTGCAGCAGCTCATCACCACGAACGACACCGAGACCGACGAGAGCGCCTATCTCGAGGTGATCCGCGGCAAGACTGCGAAGCTCTTCGCCGCCGCCGCCGAAGTCGGCGCGGTCGTCGCCGAACGCCCGAAGGCGGAACAGCAGGCGCTCGAGAGCTACGGCATGAATCTCGGCATCGCCTTCCAGCTCGTCGACGACGTGCTGGACTACTCGGCGCAGCAGGAAAAGCTCGGCAAGACCGTCGGCGACGATTTCCAGGAGGGCAAGATCACCCTGCCGGTGATCCTCGCCTTCCGCCGCGGCGACGACGAGGAGCGCGCCTTCTGGCGCCGCACGCTGCAGGATCTCGACCAGCAGGAGGGCGATCTCGCCCATGCGCAGGCGCTGATGGCGAAGCACAACACGCTCGCCGACAGTCTCGACCGCGCCCGCCACTACGCCGCCATCGCCCGCGACGCGCTCGGCCTGTTCGAGGACGGAGACGCCAAGCAGGCGCTGATCGACGTGGTCGATTTCTGCGTCGAACGGGCCTATTGAGCCGCGATCCGCAAAAACTTGTAACGGAATGAAAATCACCGCTTGATGCGGTCGGGAGGCCACGCTATATAGCGCCCTCTCGTCGGTCGGGGAGTAGCTCAGCCTGGTAGAGCACTGTCTTCGGGAGGCAGGGGCCGGAGGTTCGAATCCTCTCTCCCCGACCATTTAATCTTTCTGCCTCTTTCCATGAAATACGTATCGGATGCCCGTTTTTATTCGCGGCAAATCCGGTTCCGCGAGGAGTCCGGCCTCCTCCGAGAGGGTCGGGGCTAGATTGTAGCTGAGGCCGCCATCGGCTTTTCCCCTTCGCGCAGAAATCCAGTTCTCGCCCCTGCCGAAAACCGGCATGCTCACGTCCGGACGGCTTTGGGGGAACGGGGCTCACGCAAGAATGAAAAGCAATAAAACCGGTATCCTGGCGGCTCTCGTGGTCGCCTTTCTTGTCGCCTTCTCCGCGGGCCCGGCGAGCGCCGCCATGCCGAGCGAGGAAGAACGCGACATCCTGATCGTCAGCACGCTGCTGCGCTTCAACGACGCCAATCTGAGCGGCAATTACTCGCTGTTCCGCGAGATGGCATCCCTCGACTTCCAGAATAAGAACAGTGAGCAGGACATTGCCCGTGCCTTTGCCTCCTTCCGGCAAGAGGGCGTCAATATCGAGGAAGTCGCCGTTCGGGAAATCCTCCCCGACGAGGACGGCGAGACCGTGCATGACGGCGTTCTCCGGCTCTCCGGCGAGATCGAACTCAGCCGCTTCCGGATGACCTACCTGCTGCGCTTTCAGGCGGAACGCGGGGTGTGGCGGCTTTACTCGATCGATGTCGACTTGCGGCAGTAGATGCAGACAGGCTGGTCGCTGGATCGGACCGCCTCGCCCGTGGCAGAGAAAAGCCCCCTGGAACCGTTAGTTCCCCAGGACCTTGGCGATCATCGCATTGATCATGGAAGCCGGAGCCTCGATCACGCCGCGATCGCCGGGATCGACCAGAAAATTCAGGATATCCGGGGCAAGTTCGGAGACCTGCGCGTCGCTCAGGCCGCAGAAGCGCAGTTTTTCCGCGAGTTCGTCTTCATTCAGCCCCAGATATCCACTGACCCGCGCAGGATCGATCTCTCCGTCAAGAAGACGCAGGCTGAGGACCCGGCCCGCGATCGGGCGCATCTCCGCGTCGCTCAGGGTCACGCCGCTCATCACGCCGGCCAGAATTGCGGCGGGCGCCGGCGGGATCGAATAGGTGAAATTGATCGCCATCTCCGCATCGCTGTCAGCGATCGAAGCGGCCATGTTGCGCCCGACGCGTTGGACCGCGCCCGTCATCCGGAGATCTCCCCAGGGCAGACATTCGAGATAGTCGCATTGGAACCTGCCGTCGGAATCCCGCGAGAGGGTTGTCACTCCGGCGATCAGCGTTCCGGGACGGTGCGGTGACCAGGCGCGGGAAACCGAGAAATAGCTCCCGACGAGATAGGCCGGAAGCGAGCCGCCCGGATCCATTGTCTCCGCGGACGGAGTCTCCGTTTCTCCCGGGCCGATTTCCTCGGAGGGGGACGGCAGAATATCGCCGTAACGCGCGCATACGCGGCTGTAGAATTCCTCGTAACTGCTGTTCCGCAGCCAGTCCCCCGTCGCCTCCATTTCAAGCAGGCGCGCGAGATCATCGTAGACAGCCCGGTTGCGAGGGCTCGACCGGCCCTGAATCCACTTGTAAGCCCGGATCGGATCGTAGGCAGTCTCCGGATTGACCGCTTTGAGACGCGCATAAAGCGCCTTCTGGGTCTCGCATCCGGCAATGCGCATGACCACGCGAAGCTTGTCGGAGAACGGCCGAATCATCAAATTCGCCGGGGCCTTTCCATCAGGACCGAAAGGTTTTTGGAAAAATTGGAAATTCCAAACACACGCCTCTCGCGGAGCTTATGAAACTGCATTTCCACCGCAACGGGAGGAACAACGGAATTTCTACCTCGCTTTGCCACAAAACCATTGAAATACCAAGGAAACATTTCTTTTCAGCAGAAGATAAAATCGAAGTGTATTTCAATTAATTTCGCCGCTTTTCTTAGTTCCCAGCCAGCTTCCGGTTATTGTGGGAAATTCCAATCTTTCCAATCCAACTCCATGTCTTTTCATCCTAACGTATTCTCGGCGCCGTCTTCCGCGGCAGCTTTGGGGCTGCGGACGGGTGCGTTACTGGACCGGCTCTCCATGGCACCATGATGAAATGCAGCGGCGACGGCGTCCAACTCCTACCCCACGATATCGCAGTAGAATTTTGGGACCAGCGATGACATCCGACTTCACCGGCTCTTGCGGACGCATGATCCCTGCGGCCCTCTCCAGGCACGGACACGCAACCCTGGCGGTGATCGATGCTGCGACCCCGTATCGCGGCCTTCTGGTCAGCGGCGCGGATCCGGACATGGCCATTGCCCTGCCGCCGGCGGGGGAGCGGAACCCGGTCGCAGCCGCCCTCGCCTGCATGGACAGCCCGGTCGAGACGCTGCACATCGTCAGCCACGGCGAGGCGGGACACCTGACCCTCGGCGGGAAGTCGCTCGACGGGCCCGAGCTCGCTCGCCAGGGGCTGCTCTGGCGCCGCCATCTGGCGCCGGATGCGACGATCGTGCTCTACGGATGCTCCGCGGGAGACGGTCCGGACGGCAAGGCGCTGGTCCGGGATCTCGCGCGGGCCACCGGCGCCCGCGTCGTCGCCTCCTCCACACCGACCGGCGCCGCCGCGCTCGGCGGCGACTGGCGCTTCGATGTCTCCTCCGCGGGAACGGGCGCTTCAGCGGCCAGCGCCTTTGCCAGCGCGCATCCCCCCTGGCCAGGCCCCCTGGCCGGCCCGGACAGCGCCCCCTCTAATGCCGGCGCAGCCTCCTTCCGCGCCCCCGCCTCCGGCGGCGGCGACATCTCTTTCACCCTGACCGGCACGCAGACCATCAGCCTGTCCACCGGCGCGGTCACCCTCTCCGGCGCCGGCCCAAGCCTTGATTTCGGCAACGCCACCAGCATCACGATCGCCGGCAACGACATCGACTTCGGCCACAGCGGCACCCTTTCGATCTATGGCAGCTCCGGCACGCACACCGTCACCCTCGCCTCCAACCTGACGGGCAGCGGCGCCGTTTTCCTCGGTTCCGCGATCGGCGATCAGACCGTGGTTCTCAGCGGCACCAACACTTTCAACTCGAACTTGACGGTCAGCCATTCCGATACGCTGTCGATCTCGTCCGACTCCAATCTCGGCAGCGGCATCCTCGCCATCAGCCAGGGAACCCTCACCGTCACGGGTGCGACGACGATCGACAATGCGGTCCAGCTGACGAACAGCGCCGCCGCCATAAGCAACACTCCGAACGTGACGATCTCCGGGGTCGTCTCGGGCAGCGGCAGCCTGACCAAGACCGGCGCCGGCACGCTCACCCTGTCCGGCACGAACACCTATACCGGCACGACGACCGTCTCGAACGGTACGCTCTCAGTTGCCGGGGATGGAAATCTCGGCAGCGGCAACGTCGTCCTCAATGGCGGCAACCTGACCGTCACCGGCGCCACGACCATCAACAACGGCGTCACACTCTCGTCGGCCGCGAGCGTCACGAACAGCGCGGACGTCACGCTCTCGGGCGTGATCTCGGGCTCCAACAACCTGACCAAGGCCGGAACCAGCACGCTCACGCTTTCCGGCACGAACACCTATAGCGGCACCACCACCGTCACCGGCGGCACACTCTCCGTCAGCTCCGACGGCAATCTCGGCACCGGCGCGCTGACGCTCAATGGAGGCAATCTCACCGTCACCGGCGCCACGACGATCGACAACGCGATCGCGCTCGGCTCGAACGCCACCGTCACCAACAACGCCGCCGTTACCCTCTCGGGCGTGATCTCCGGCGCCAACAACCTGACCAAGGCCGGGACGAGCACGCTCACGCTTGCCGGCACGAACACCTACAGCGGCACCACCACCGTCTCGGCCGGAACGCTCTCGGTAAACGGATCGCTGACCGGTACCGGCGCCGTCTCCGTCTCATCGGGCGCCACCCTCGCGGGGTCGGGCTCGCTCAACGGCGCCATTACCGTGTCCTCCGGCGCCACCCTCACCCCCGGCAACAGCGCAGGGAAGCTCACCACCAAGGATCTTACCCTTGCCTCGGGCTCTTCCGTCACCTTCGAGGTTGGCGGCAGCACGGCCGGGACCGATTACGACCAGATCGACGTCACCGGGGCTGTCAACGTCTCCGGCTCCACACTCGCGATCTCCGTCATCGGCAGCTCGGCGACGGGCAGCACCTACACGCTCATCGCCAACGATGGCGCGGACGGCGTCACCGGCACCTTCTCAGGCCTCGCCGAGGGCGCCAGCATCAGCGCGAGCGGCCGAACCTTCACGATCAGCTATGCCGGCGGAACGGGCAACGACGTCGTCCTCACCGATACCACTCCCACCGCCTCGTCGGACGCCGACGACGGCATCACGCGCGGCTCTTCCGGCAACGACACGCTCATCGGAGGCAGCTTTGCCGACACCATTTCCGCCGCCGCAGGCGACGATCTGCTGACCGGTGCCGGCGGCAACGACCTGATCCTGAGCGGAGAGGGCGCGGACCGGGTCTATGGCAATCAGGGCAACGATCTGATCTATGGCAATCAGGGCGCCGACACGGTCTACGGCGGGCAGAATTCCGACACAATCTACGGCGGTCAGGACAATGACCTGATCTACGGCAACGCGTCGGCCGACCTGCTCTGCGGCAATATCGGCAACGACACGATCTATGGCGGACAGGACAACGACACGCTTTCCGGCGGCGCGGGCGACGACCTGCTGTTCGGCAATCGCGGCGCCGATCTATTCGTGTTCGCGAACGGAGAGGGTAGCGACACCGTTTCCGGCTACGACAAGGCCGAAGGCGACATCATCCAGTTCGCTGCAGGCGCGACGGTCACCTCCAGCGCGACGGCGAGCGGCCTCACCCTCACGACCGGGGACACCACCGTCACCCTCATCGGCGTCTCCCGGATCGAGGACGTCACCGTCCTGTTCCAGTGACAGCAGTGGCTGGACGGGAGCTTTCGACATGAGCGCATACGGGATCGCAAGCGATTCCAATATTGCCCGGACCACGGGGCCGGACGAAATGCTCGTGCTTGTCGATCACCGCGTCCCCGATGCCGAGTTTCTGCTCGCCGCGCTCGCGGTTCCGAGCATAGCCGGACGCGTCGGGCCCGAGGAGGGCGGCCTGGAGCGGCTCCGGGAGATGATTGAAAAGGCCCCGAGACGGCCGGTCATCGTCATCTGCCACGGAGCTCCGGGAGCGCTGATCCTCGGGATGCGGACGATCACGGCGGACGATCTCCGCGCGCGGCGGGAGACGCTGGCCCGCATCCGCAAGGCACTCTCGGGAGCCCCGGTCTTCCTTTACGCCTGCTCGGTCGGAGAGGGCTTGGTCGGCCGGACCTTCCTCGCCATGCTCGCCGCCGGCTTCGATGCGCCGGTCTCGGCCGCCTCGCGGCCGGTCGGCGATGCAGAGAAAGGCGGGACATGGGTTCTCGACGTCACCGTCTCGACCGATCCCGCCCGCCTCGCACCGTCCGGCGCGCCGCAAGGCTGGCCGTTCGATCCGGTCCTGCTCCCGGCCTACAGGTATCTGCTCGCGCGGTGAACGCGCGCCTCTAACCGAGCAGGTCGATACGCGCCTCGAGCCAGATCAGCGACGGGTAGGACGCGGCCCAGACCCAGACGAAACGGTTGAAGCCGAACAGAACGAAGTTCGCGACATGGAACGACATGGCGAGTACGAGAAAGACCGCGAGCGCGTCCGGTGACAGCAGAGCCAGCGGAAACAGCAGTTCGAGCAGAATCACCGCCCAGCCCGCCGCGCAGAGCAGGCTTGGACGCGAAGCCCAGCGCCTCGTCGCCTTGCTCGCCGGATAGACGGAAAACTCGAACACATCCACCAGCGCCTGCCCGGTGCGCCAGTCCCGGTGGATCACCTTGGACCAGCCGGACTTGAAATAGGAAAAGACCACCTGCAGGCCGACATAGCCGAGGACATATTCCTGCCATCGTCCCTCTGGCACGGAGTGAAACACGGCAAGGCCGGTGATGAGCAGGACGCTCAGGAGGTCGCTGCCGCCGTTATAGGGCCCCTGGAAGCGCCTCAGAAGCAGCAGCGCGTTAGCGAAGAGAAGCAGGGACACCCACTGGGTCTGGACACCTGCGAGCAACAGAACACTCAAACCAAGCCGGCAGAGATAATGCGGTATCTCGTCCCGCAGACCGGACAGATGCTCGAGACTCTGCTGGATAAGCGCGACCGACAGGAGAATTTCCGTCAACCGGATCGCTGTTTCAAGGCTCATGAATCAAGCGGATCGAAGGTTTCGAAAGGCGGCGAGACGAAAGCGACATCGCGCCGGATCACCCCCTCGTGACGGCTGACGAAGACCAGACGGAAGCAGAAGAAGGGAGCCGGAACCGCGCCATCTCCCGCGGCCCGCAGGTCGCCCCGCACACGGCGACGGATCTCCCGGGTGCAATGCTCCGTCTGGCCCTGAATGAAACGTTCGGCGCAATTCGCCAGATGCAGGGTTTCGTTCCAGCGCGGGTTCCAGAAAAACGCCTTCAGACGGTCGATAACAGCAAGACGCTCAGGACGGGAACGAAGGGACCGCCACCCGGTCAGGTCATCGCCCGGATGCTCCAGCAGGCAAATCTCGACCCGCGGAGACGGACCTATCACGTCGAAAAAACGCCACGACGGAAACAGCGCAGGCAGAAGCAACTTCAAAACACCCGGAAAACTCACCACCCACGCCCCGCGCCAGCATCGCACTTCGTGCCGCGTCCGTCGCATGCGACCTGACACGTCCAAGCCAGAGTGTCACGGTGTGCTTACCAAGACGTAAAAAAGACCGGGCGAAACCGCACCGGTATGTGGAGGAGGCGGAAATCCCGGACAATCCAGCGGCAAATCGCCGGCCCCGGTTCAGACCGACTTGTGCAGGCCAACCCCCATCAGACGATCCACGCGCAATGTCGCGTCCCTCATCGCGGTCTCATCGAGCGCGAACCGCGCAAGCGTGACGAAAGCGAAAGTCTCGCCGTCTATCCTGTAGGGGCAGATCAGGCGCTCGATCTCTTTCACGTAGTCGTTCTGGCCGATATAGGGACCGCGTGAAAAGATGGCGCTCCGCTTGAGAACGGTCAGTCCGAACTCCCGGGCCATCACCTTCTTGTTCTTGAGAGGAACGTCGGCCAGAAACCGCTTGGCTGCGGGGAAGCCGTTGTGGCTTTCGATCGCCTCGCCGACCACTTCGTAAAAGAAGCGCCGGGGCGTGCCGATCAGCTTGCAGAGAATCAAATGGCTGATCAGCCGCGGCGGGATATCCAGCACATCGAAGCGGCTGTAACTCGGGAACGCATCCTCTGTCTCGGCTTTATGCTGTTGCCAGATCCGGAGAAGCGGCTCGAAAAAACCGGGAACACCCATATTGGGGTCCGCGAGAAGCCGGCGCTCAATCGTATCGAGGTACTTCACCCACGCCCCTTTGCCTGCCGCAAGGAGTCGAAATGCGAACCGCCTCCGGCAACGTACCCGCCGGGAAGAAGCAGGCGGCTCAAACTATAAAATTGATTGTATCCGAAAAATATCAATCTTAAGTAACAAAGAAAATCCGGTTTATATGGCCATAAATGGCTTACGCCAAAACCGGCCGAAATCCGGAGAAATGATCTCAGGATCGGCATGGGCAAAGAATACCGGGGCGGCCTGACACGTACTCAGTCGCCCGGCCCGAACGCGCCCGTTTTCAGAAATGCTGCGATCAGTCTCAAGACGGCGGGACGCCACGGGATCATGGTGTGCGACGTTGCGACTGTCGTGTGCGCTCGCATTCCCGGCAGTTTGGTGCGCTCCACCGCGACCCGGCCGTCATGCGCACCGCCGAAGAAAGCGCCGGCGGCCGGAAAAATCCAGCCGCTGGTTCCGGCGATGATCCCGAGTTCGTAATGGGGCGGTTGCGGATCGGTTCGCGCCTCCGTCGTCAGCTCCTGTCCGGCGGGCCCGTAGAACCAGCGATAGAGGCCCAGCCGGTGCAGAAGGTCCGCAACCTCGCTGCCGCCATGCGGCGGTGCCAGCATCACCACCCGTCCGAGCCGGTCTTCCGGGATCTCCGCACGAAACTTTTCGAGATAGCACGCGACGACCAGGCCGCCCATGGAATGGGAAACGAAATGAACCTTGCCGTGGTCGTCCCAGACGCCTCTCGCCTGGAGCGCTTTGTTCAGCCAGTCGGCAAGCGCATCCAAACCTTTCGTGGTCGACGGGTAGGAAAGCGGGACCGGGTCGTACCCCTCGCGCCGGAGGAAGAACGTCACCCCCGCCATGTTCCACGCCATCTGCGCGATGCCGTGCAGAATGACGACGCGGTCCTTGGCTGTTTCCGTCATGCAGCGCTGCTGCCTTCCCTAAGATGGTCAAGCAGCGTTTTCCCGGCCTCGAGGATGTGTCGGGAAGTCGCCGCGACCGCTGCATCGGCATCTCGTCGGTAGCAGGCCTCGAGGATCTCCGCATGCTCGTCGGAAGATTTCGCAACGTAATCCAGTTCAACGAGCGTAAGGCGCAGATAGCGCTCCGCGATGTCGTGCAGCCCTGCGATATGAGCCAGCAGACGCGGGCGCGACGACGGGGCATAAAGGGTCAGGTGAAAGGCCTTGTTAAGCCCGCCGAACGCGCCGAGATCGGCACGGGCGATCTCCTCCTGCAGTGCCGCCGCCTTGTCAATCTGCGCGTTCGAGAGATGCGGCAGGGCGACACGCATCGCGAGGGTCTCGGCCGCTTCCCGCATCTCGACATTCTCGCGTAATTCCATCGGATCGATGGGGGAAACGACCGCGCCGCGGTTGGGCAAGAGCTGCACCAGACCTTCAGCCCCTAATGTGCGCAGAGCCTCGCGGATCGGCATTCGGCTCGATCCAAAGCTTTTCGCGAGCTCTTCCTGCCGCAGGGCCGCGCCGGGCTTGAGCGCGCCGGAAATGATGTCCCGTCGGAGCTCCTCGGCCAGGCGCTCGGCCCGGTCTCCTTGTTTCTGCGACACGGTGTTCATCTCCCGTTCGTATCAGCGGATGGGTTGACAGACAAGCCGGCGTTTTGCATTCATATTTACAAATTGGATCCAAAAAGGATTTTTGCATGACAATCTCTCGACTGGCGGAAATTCCCGGTATCGGAGTCGACAGGATGGGCAACGCGGCAGACGCGCTGGGCAATCCGGAAATGCTGCGGCTCGAAAACCTCGACACCGACCTCGCACCGCCCGCGGATGCCGTATCGGCGACCCTCGCCGCCGTCACACGGGATGACGCAAACAGTTACCTGCCGTTTCTCGGCATCCACACATTGCGCGCGGCAGCTGCAGCCCGGGTCTCGGCAACCGCGGGGGTCGAGTACGACCCGGAAACGCAATGCATCGTCTCGGCGGGAGGCCTCTCCGGCGTCCTTAACTGCCTGCTCGCAATCCTGGAGCCCGGGGACGAGGTAATCATCACCGATCCGGCCTATGCCGGGCTGATCAACCGCATCCGGCTTGCGGGGGGCATTCCCAAATTCGTGCCCTTGCGGGTAGAGAAGCGCCGCTGGCGACTTGATCTGGACGCATTGAGGGATGCCGGTTCGGAGCGAACCCGCGCAATCCTGACAATGAGCCCCTCGATGCCGAGCGGCATCGTGCATACGGCGGAGGAATGGCAGCTCATCGCAGAGGTCGCGGAACGCCGTGATGCCTGGATCCTGCACGACGCGGCCATGGAGCGCATCCTTTTCACCGGCGCCCCCATGATCCATCCGGCATCCCTGCCGGGCATGGCGGAACGGGTGATCACCGTCGGGTCCGTGTCGAAGGAATACCGCATGATCGGCTGGCGCGTCGGCTGGATCGTCGGGCCGCGACGGATCATGAACGATATCGGCCTGGTCAGCCTGACGAACGTCGTCTGCCAGGTCGGCATCGGCATGCCGGGCGCCGCCGCAGCCCTCACCAGCACGAATGACGGGGTCGGCGCGGCAACACGGGAATGGGAAGCGAGACGCGACCTGATCCTGAAGGAACTGCACGACATCCCTGTCGTCGCGCCGGACGGCGGCTGGTCGCTGCTCATAGACACCGCAGCCATCGGCATGCCACCGGGCGAGGCCTCGCAGCGCCTGTTCGACCAGGGAGCCATCGCCGCGACGCCGATGGCCGGCTGGGGCGCTCCGGAACGCGCCGGACGCTATCTCCGCTTCGTTTTCGCCAACGAACCGGTCGGACGCCTCCATGACATTCGCGAACGTATCCGCCGGGCATGGTCGCTGTGAACGCCGTCCCTCTCTCTACGACTGCAACAACCTCTGCCCTCGTCGCCCGTTTCCCCTGGCTCGAGGGAAAGGCAGTCTGCGACGGGCTCTGGCCCTGGTCGGCGCCCTATCTGCCGGCGGGGGCCGATCTCGGTGCTCAGACCCGCCGTTATCGCGCGGCTGGCTTCACCCATGTCTCTTTCACCGCGGCAAGCGGGCAGGAAACTGAGGCAGAGGCGATGATCAATCTCGGCATCCTGCAGCGGGAACTCCAGGATGCAGGAATCGTTGTCGCGCATGATGCGCAGACGATCAGGACGGCGCAGGCCGCCGGCCACATGTCCGCATCCTTCCATTTCCAGTCGGCGACCCCGTTCGCGCGCTCCCTCGATACGGTCGAGGCCTTTCTGGGGGCCGGAATTCAGCGGGCCATTCTCG
This sequence comes from Nisaea sediminum, assembly GCF_014904705.1. NCBI lineage: Bacteria > Pseudomonadati > Pseudomonadota > Alphaproteobacteria > Rhodospirillales > Thalassobaculaceae > Nisaea > Nisaea sediminum. The sequence goes on along the minus strand of NZ_JACZCQ010000009.1, from coordinate 86,468 downwards.
CCTATAACGAGGCCAACATCTTCGCCGACGGCTGCCACGAAACGCGCAATGCCGGCCTTTCCGCAAGAGGCCACGAACTCGTCCGCCGCATGGACGCTACCGGGATGCGGATCGACCTGACCCATTGCAGCGCCCGGACAAGTTTCGAGGTGCTTGAGATGGACCTCAAGGTCCCGCCGCTGTTCTCGCATTCAAATGCCCGCGCAATCTTCGAGCACGAACGGAACATTTCGGACGATCAGATCCGTGCCGCTGCAGCGGCAGGCTGCTATATCGGCGTCAACGGAGTCGGCTTCTTCCTCGGGGCCGGCGGCGACGACATTCCGGGCGAGATGGCCCGCCATGCCGCGCATATCGCGGCCATCGCCGGCGCCGATCATATCGGTATCGGTCTCGACTTCATGTATCTCGAAGGAAGCGACTACGCCTTCTACCATCGGCAGAAAGATCGCTGGCCACGCGGATATCCGACGCCCCCATGGAGCTTCTTCCAGCCGGAACAGCTCAGCGATCTGGTCGAGGCCCTGCTCGCGGTCGGGTTCGACCGCGAGGAAGTCACCGGCATCCTCGGGAAAAACTACCTACGCCTCGCCATGGCAAGCAAAAGGACGGAAGCATGAGCGGCAAGAGTATGAAGCGGGTCGCCGAAGCGGCCTCTGCCATCGGTCTTGAAATCGAGATTCTGGAAATGCCCGAGAGCACGCGCACGGCAGAGGACGCTGCCGCGGCCTGCGGCTGCCGTACCGTGCAGATCGCGAAATCACTGATCTTCGAACGCTCCGACACCGGCACTCTGGTCCTGCTTCTGATCGCCGGAGATCGCCAGGCCGACCTCAAGGCTGCAGCAGGGATTGTCGGCGGACCGCTGGCCCGGGCGGACGCGAAGAAGGTGCGCGCCGAGACCGGGTTCGCCATCGGCGGCGTTGCCCCCATCGGCCATCTTGCGCCGCTTCCGGTCTTCATGGATCCGGCCCTGCTCGAGCACGAGACCATCTGGGCCGCCGCCGGCGCGCCCAACGCGGTCTTCTCCGTCAGACCCGGAAAGTTACGCCAGGCGACTGGCGCAGTCCTGCTCGCCTAGCCGAAACGCGAGACGGCGAACGGCGCGAGGAGCCCCGGCTTCTCGCCCTCCAGCACCCAGTCGCGCACCAGTTCCGCCACTGCCGGCGCGATGGCCCAGCCGTGGCCGGTCCAGCCCGCGGCATAGAGCACATGCTCGTTGCCCGGCAGGCTGTCGATGACGGGGATATGGTCGATGCATTCGGCCTCGAGATGGTCCGTATCGGCGGTCTCGATCCGCAGCCCCTCAAGCGCCGGATAGACAGCGACGGCGTCGGCGACGTTCAGATCGACTTCCCTCTGGATCGGCGTCCCCCTGCGGGTGGTGAAGTCCCAGGTGCCGGGGCGGCCGCCGGAGATCATCAGCCGGCCGTCCGGCTCTCGCTTGAGCGACAGCGTGCGGCTGGCATGACCGACGAGATGACGCACCGGATTGTCGGCGAGCGGCTCGGAGACCGCGACGAGGAAGGTGCGGCTCCAGAGCGGCAGGTCGATCCAGGGGGCGACGAGCTCCTTCACCCCGGCATTGCAGAACAGCATCAGCTTGCCGTCGACGGGGATCTCCTCCCCATCTGTCGTGGCAAGGGCGGTGACTTTTCCGTTCTTCGCGACCAGCCGCGCCGCCTCGACGCCCTCGCGCAGCACCGCACCCGCGTCGCGGGCCTTCTCGGCATAGGCAAGCGTCGTGCTCTTGTGGAAGGCGACACCGTCGCCGGGACAGTAGAGACCGCCGCGGATGAAGGGCGCCACACCCGGCTCGAGCTCGCGTACCTCATCCTGTGAAAGGACCCGGCTCTCGATGCCCAGGCGGTTTTGCAGCGCCGCCCGCGCCTCCGTCGGCGCCAGGTCGATCTCCCGCTCGAAGAGCTGGATCTGGCCCGTGGTCTCGTAGAGCGGTTCGGTGCCAAGCGCCTCGTGAAGGACCGGCCAGATCTCCCGCGCGCGGACCATCAGCGGGATTTCGCGATAGTCGCGTCCGTTGGCGCGCACGCCGCGGCGTCCCGGACCTCCGGAAGCGCCCGAGGCGATGGTCCCGGCCTCGATCAGCTCGACCGACTCGCCGCGGGAGGCAAGATGCCAGGCGACGGCCGCGCCATAGACGCCGCCGCCGACAATGATGTGTTTGGACATGGTTCGCTCCGGAACGGGAATGTATCTCACCTATAGGCGAGGATTCCCGTCCTGTCGAAGCGCGCGGTTGGAAAGGGAGCTATTCGAACTCCATCCGCTCGAACACGCGTCCCGCGTTCTTGGTCGCGAGTTCCTCGTAGGTATCGAGATGCCGGTAGGGCGACTGGTCGACGTAATAGGCGTCGGCCAGGGAGCCGCCCTTGTCCAGATGCTCGCGGATCTTCGCCCTGAGATAGACGAGATAATCCTTCGTGTAGCGCCGCACCTGATCCATGTTCGTCGGATGCCCGTGGCCGGGAATGACGTAGGTCGCCCCGAGCTTCTCGAAGCCCTCGTCCCAGCTCTCCAGCCAGGCCTCGGTGTCCGTCTCCTCGAAGATCGGCAGCATCCGCTCGTGGAAGGCCATATCCCCTGCAATCACAAGGCTCTGCTGCGGCAGCCATACGGAGACGTCGCCCGGCGCATGCGCCGGCCCGAGATTGAGAACCTCGATCGGAAAGCTGCCGAATTCGACGACGTATTTCTCCTCGAAGGTCTCGTCCGGCATGACGACGGTCGTGTTCTCCGCTTTTTCCTTCTGCACCCGCTGCGCCGCCGCAAGACTGGCATGGCCGCTCGCCTCGAATTCCGCGGCAGCCTCCTCGCTGGCGACGATCTTCACGCCCTGGGCATGCCAGTAGCTGTTGCCCAGCATGGCGTGGCCCTGGCCGTTCTCGTTCACGACCAGACGGACCGGCTCGTCCGTCACTTTCCTGATCTCTTGGTGCAGCGCTTCGGCCAGCTTCCATGAGGCGCCGCCATTAACGACCACCACGCCCTCGCCGGTAATGATGAAGGAGAGGTTGTTGTTATGGCCGCTGTTCTCGTAGGTCGGCGGCGCGGTCGCGCCGATGGCCGAGAAGACGTTCGGGATGAATTCGACCGGCTTGGAATAGAGCACCGAGCCCGGATACTGGTCCGGGATGTCCTGGCTCGCATCCGCCGCGCCCAGCGCTGCGAGACAAAACGCGAATGCCGCCATCAGGGCGGTCGAAATCTTCTTGATCATCTGATGGTTCCTCCCCCGGAGGTCTTGAGCGGCGGTTGCTCCGCCTTGATGTGGTTCCGGAAAAAATCCCGGCACGGCGGACCGTGCCGGGAAGGTGGCGAGAGACTCTATTCCGCCGCGACCCTGCTGTCCTTGCCGCCGAGAATCCGGTCCGGCAGGAACCAGGCGATGGCGATGAAAGCGATGCCGATCACGACGCCGATGAGTTCTCCGGACATCCCGAGCAGGGCCGGATACTCTGTGCCGGCGATGGTCCCGAGCGTCGCCTTGCCGCCGAGGATGTGATCGAGCAGGCCGGTCGCCTTCACGTCCTCGTAGGTCAGCATGTAGCCGAACGCACCGGCGAGACCGCCAAGCACGAAGACCATCGCGTCGAAGCGTCCGGAAGCCGCTGCGGCAAGCCCGGTGCCGGGGCAATAACCGGCGACGGCGAAGCCAAGGCCGAGCAGGATGCCGCCGACGAACACGCCCATATAAGCGTCCTTGACGTCGAGATGGCCCGGATCGACCAACCCTGTCAGAAGACCGCCGAAGGTCAGCAGCGCTGCGGTGCCGATCGCCAGCAGGATGGTCCGCATCAGATGCAGGTTGGTCAGGTTCAGCATGCGGATGATGAAGTTCGGATTGGTCGCCCCGACGCGGTCGAGGGTAAAGCCGAAAGCGCCGCCGATGACGATGGCGAGAAGGATGGAGCTCATCTCAGCTCTCCTTTCGGAACAGAACGAGAGCGGTCGGAATCCCCGCCGCGAAGGCGCCGGCAGCGAAGATGAAGCCGGAAACGGCCGTCTGCATCATCCCGCTCATCATGTGCCCGGACGTGCAGCCGCCCGCCATTCTCGCGCCGTAAAGCACGACGAATCCCGCGAGGAAGGCAGCGACATAGCGCTTCCACGGCTCGTCGCCGAAATTCGCCCGCCAGACCGCCGGCATTGTCTTTTCCGCTTTCTCCACGCCACCCCGGAGGCGTGCGGAAAGCGCCGCACCACCGATCAGGGCGAGCACGAAGACGAAGCTGTAATTCAGCGGGTTCTCGACATTCTTTGCATACTTCCCGCCGCTCTTGGCGAGATAGGGATTGGTGCTGGTGTAACCGCTCTTGGCATCCGCCGACTCGGTCACCACCGAAGGTGAGACCGCGTCCCAGAGAATGCCGTCGAAGATCACGAACTGGGTCGAAACGCCGATCGGCTTGACCAGAAGGACCGCGGCAAAGAACACGGCCCCGAGCAAGAGTCCGCCGGCTTTCCAGGAAAGAGGAGCGCGCATGACGTGACGTCCTTTATCTGCTGCGACGATCCGTTCCCCGCCCTTTCCTGCCGGAAAGAACGCAAACGGCATGTATCAAACATATTCGATTTTTTGAATATATCAATCCGATCTTTGCTAACCGGCCGTTTCCGGACGCTTTGTCGCACTCCCCTTTGCTGCAAGCAGAGATTGCGCGGTTTTTTCGCAGGCGGACGGGTTGGGAACGGCTTGCGTTTTGTCGTAAAAAGCAAAACATAAAAAAAATCGACCATGGGAGGAGACGCCATGTTGCGTTGCGTGGTCCCGGATGTTGTTACCAATCAGGATCTTCTGACTCTGCCGGCGACAGCGACGGTGGAAGAGGCTGCCAGGCGGATGACGGAACGCAGGGTCCGTTCCGTTCTCGTGGTCGAGGATGAGAGACTGATCGGGATCTTTACCGGTACCGACCTCATTGAACGGGTCGTCGCCACGGGCGTGAATGCACGGGTGACCTGCATCGGCGAGGTGATGAGTGCGGATCCGCAAACGATCGGCCCAGATGTACCGGCGATCGAGGCGCTGCGAATGATGCAGGCGTGCGGCTTCCGCCATCTGCCGGTGCTGCACGAGGGAAGACTTGTCGCGGTGCTCTCACGACGTGATTTTGCGCGCGAGGAGGAACAGGAGCTCGAACGCGAGGAACGCCTCTGGGAAGAGATGTAGCCGTCGCCCTGTCAGCGATCGCCTTAGGAAAACAGTATTTTTCACTCTGTGAAGATTACGGACTCACGGACGCATGGCGTCTGGACGGGAACAACGGCGCCGTCCAAACTCTGCCCCAGATAAACGGGAGCGAGAGACATGGCTGACGATGAAAAGAATACCAAAGCGCACGGATTTGCCCGCGGCCTGACAAATTACGGCGATTTCGACTTCTCGCTCTATCTCCGCCGCTCCTTCGCCGCATCGATGGGCTATCTCCCGGAAAGCCTGGAGAAGCCGATCGTCGGCATCGCCTATACCGGATCCGGTTTCAACAATTGTCACCGCCATTTCCCGGAATTGCTCGAAGCGGTGAAGCGCGGCGTGCTGGCGGCGGGCGCGCTGCCGATCGACTTCCCGACGATTTCGCTCGGCGAGGTCTATCTCAATCCGACCAGCCTCAAGTTCCGCAACCTGATGAGCATGGACACCGAGGAAATGATCCGCGCCCAGCCGATGGACGCGGTCGTGCTCATGGGGGGCTGCGACAAGACCGTCCCGGCACAGTTGATGGGAGCGGTCTCCGCCGACCTTCCGGCGATCCAGCTGATCGGCGGACCGATGATGACCTCCCGCTACACGACGGCGGCCGGCGACGAGGAACGGCTCGGCGCCTGTACCGACTGCCGTCGCTTCTGGGCGCAATACCGTGCCGGCAAGGTCGACGGCACGGAGATCCGGGAGATCGAGCGGCGGCTCGCCACTACTGCCGGCAGTTGCGCCGTGATGGGCACCGCCTCGACCATGGCCTGCATCGCCGAGGCGCTCGGCATGGCGCTACCCGGCACTGCCGCGATCCCGGCAGTGCATGCCGACCGGCTGCGTGCGGCCGAAGCGACAGGCGCCGCGGCGGTGCGGATGATTTCCAACCCGATCCGGCCGAGCCAGATCGTGACGCGGGGCTCGGTCGAGAATGCACTTCGCGTGCTGCTCGCGCTCGGCGGATCGACCAACGCCGTCATCCATCTGGCCGCGATCGCGGGCCGTGCAGGGATCGATATCCCGCTCGACTGGTTCAACGAGCTTTCCGAGACCACGCCGGTCCTGGTGAACCTGAAACCGGTCGGAAGCCATTACATGGAGGATCTCTTCGCCGCGGGCGGTCTCGGCGCCGTGCTCCGCGAGCTGAAGCCCCTGCTCAATCTCGATTGCATGACGGTCACCGGCGAGACGCTCGGCGAACGGCTGGCCGGAGAGAGCGGCCCGGTGAACCGCGACGTGGTTTCTCCGGCCGACGATCCGATCGAGCCCAAGGGGGGGCTCGTCGCCCTCTTCGGCAGCCTCGCCCCAGGCGGCGCGATCCTGAAGCGCTCGGCGGCCGATCCCTCCCTGTTGGAGAAGGAAGGACGCGCGGTCGTCTTTACCTCGCTCGAGGACCTCTCGGCACGCATAGACGATCCCGACCTCGACGTCGAAGCCGACGATATCCTCGTGCTGCAGAATGCCGGGCCGCGCAGTCCCTCGGGCATGCCGGAAGCGGGATACCTGCCGATCCCGAAGAAGCTCTCCTCAAAAGGCGTGAAGGACATGGTGCGGATTTCCGATGCCCGGATGTCCGGCACCGCCTTCGGCACGATCGTCCTGCACGTCACGCCTGAGGCTGCGATCGGCGGTCCGCTGGCGCTGGTGCGGACCGGAGACAGGATCCGGCTATCGGTCGAAGAAAAGCGGATCGACCTGCTGGTCGACGAGGCGGAACTGGAACGTCGGCGCGCCTCGGCGAGCCTGACTGAGCGCGATACAGCGACGCTTCGCGGCTATGACAAGCTTTATGCGGAACAAGTGCTTCAAGCGGACCAAGGATGCGATTTCAGGATGTTACAGGCGTTGGATAAACACCCGATTTAAGTGAGACATATCTTGTTGCGACAACCCGTGCTACACGCTATTGTACTCAAAATGCTTGGCACGGGGTGGCGCAACTATGGTTCACGATAGTCCGCCGAACTGGAATTTCTTCGGGACGGTCGAGCGCCTGATCAAGGCAACGGAAGCGTTGCTCGATCGGCGAACCGAGAATGACGCGGTCGATTGCGAGCTGGCGCGCAACATGATCATGCGGCTGACGGTCATCATGGAAGATGCCGGCATCTATATGACCGTGGAAGATCAGGAACGCCGCCTCGAGCTCGAATCCCGCCTGAAGAGCATTCGCGAGCGTTTCGATTTCTGCGACACGGGCAAGATGCGGAAGACGAGCCCCGAACGCCTTATGATCGGCGGCCACCGCAACCAGTTCGGCCGCGTCCCCGTCTAAAAATCGGTTCAGAAACGTCCGGGCCCATCCATCCTTAGTCCGGTGGAACGACGGGCCCGCACATTTCTCCGACCGGCTACTCGGCCGCCATCAGCGCACCGTTGAAGCTGTCGACGGTCGACCGCATGTCCATGGCCGGCGCGGTTTCGAGGAACTGTGTCCGCATGCGGACTTCCTCGCGCATTTCCTCGTCAGTGATCCAGACCAGCGCCAGCGACACTTCCCCGGACGTAAAGGGAAAACTGTGCGGGTGCATCATCTGCGAATGGCGGTAGCCATAGAGCCGCGGCGCCAGCTGTGCTGCGGTGATTTTCGGAAATGTGTTGCCGACGGTCGCACTTGCCCCCGCTTCAATCGCGTAGGTATAGGCGAGCGTGGTGATGTACCAGCTGATGCTGTTACCCCGGTCGTAGCTGTGCAGGCCGCCCCGCGAACAGATCTTCCCATCCAGATGCACCTTGTCGCGCAGCCCAGAATGGTGTCGTGCCCAGCCGTGAGCCTCCGGATGATCGTAGAACAAACGACCGGCCTCGAAATGCTCGAGAAAATCGTCCGTTTCGAAGAACCGGAAGGCGATCGTGCACGCCATATCGCCCGACTCGTTCCTTATGTTCACAAAACGGCTGTTCGACTGATCCAGATTTTCCGGCTCGAACTGAGGATTCACGAGATTGGACTGGCGGCGAATTACCTCGCACCAGGCGTTCATATCCGTACCGCTTTCAACCGTGTACCCGAAGTTCTCCAGGTACTGGGAAAAGACGCGCCTGCAATGCGGGACCAATGCCGAACTTGACTGATTCATTATCGAAAACCCCGTCTCAAAATTAACGGCGTTGCCGATATACACAGCCTCGCCGTCCACATATCAGCGGCATTCTGCCGACAGCGTTTCTTTGCGGGTGCCAAGCCAGCCTGGATCAGGATGCCACGCCCCGAAAAACGGGGTACCGCCATTGACTCTTTTTTGGCCGGATTGCACCCGCTTGGTTCTTAACTATACACGGTTTACGGCTAAATCAGACGCGGATTCGTTTAGAGTTTTTTAATAAAAACTGCGAACATGCTTAAGATCGCGATCTTTGAGTGCAAAATCCGAACGCTGAAGCAACTTTTTCAAGTTTCCGCTCCACCGTTCACTGCGATCATCTGACCGCAGACGAAACCGCCCTCATCACTGCAGAGCAGCGCTACCATCGCGGCAATATCGTCCGCCTCTCCGAGACGGCCGACGGGAATGCGGCCGAGCTGCGAGCGGATATGTTCAGCATGCTCGTGATCGGACTCGTCGGGCCGGATCGGGCCGGGGGAAATAACGTTGGCGGTAACACCCTTTGGACCGAACTCCTTCGCGAGGGCTTTTGTCAGGCCCCAGACACCATGCTTGGCGGCGGAGACCGGAGCACGGCCCGCATAGCCGTGAATGGCGTTCATGCCGGCCATGTTGACGATCCGGCCCCAGCCGGCCTCGACCATCCCAGGCAGGAAGGCGCGGGAGAGATAGAAAGCGGCGTTGAGATCAACGGAAATGACCCGGTCCCACTCTTCGTCCGTCATCTCAAGCAGAGGCTTCTGCGGGCGGATCGCAGCGTTGTTCACGACCGCGTCTACGCGCCCGAACCGTTCCAGCGCGGCCGCGGCCATTTTGCGGACATCGGCGCTCTTCCCGACGTCGCCCATTGCGATCAGGGCCTGCCGTCCAGCCGCCTCGACCTCTTTTGCAACGCTTTCGCAGGCGGACCGGTCGTGACTGCCGTTCAGGACGATATCAAACCCGTTCCGCGCGAGCCTGAGCGCTATTGCGCGTCCGATATTCCGTCCCGAGCCGCTGATGAAAACCGTCTTGCCGGTCGCCGACATAGTTAATCCTCCCTGGATTTTCGAAGAGGATAGCGGCACACCGGATCAGATGAAAAGCGGCGACCTCACCGGCGGCATCGCGGTGGCTGATCGTAGATTGTCATATGGGCGCAATCGCGCTCGAAAAACTCGGCCATATAGTCGAATGGCGTCTTGTCCGCGTAAGCTTCGGTAGCAACCCAAGCGGAGCCGGCGACGACGCTCGCCGTACAGCCGGACAGGCCGAAAAGAACGGCCAAGAGGCCGAGAGATCTGATGAACGGACGCATTATGCCTCCTGTATAGCGACGCTTTTGTCACAAATGCCATCTAATTATACCAGCAGATCACGGCAAAAGATACCAGAACAGTGACGGCACGGTTCTTGCTCCGTTTTCTTTGAACGCGGAACAGGTTATGCCTGTCCTCACGCAAGGAAACAGTCAACAGCACGCGGAACGGACATAATGGGATTCAGTTGGACTTCTTCGGATCTTCCGAAACTTGCCGATCCCCACTTCATAGATGCCGTCGGGCACCTCGTTCATGCACGGCAATCGGACGGTTACCGGTTCTCCATGGCGCTGATGGGCTATCAGGCTCTGTTCTACGACCCGGCCTTCGAGGAACTGGTCAAGGCGGAAACCAAGATCGACCGGCTTCAGACCGTGGTGCACGAGATCCGTAGGGGATCGTTCATCAAGGAAGGCACGGACGGGTGGGAAGTCAGTTTCCGCGCCGATATCCTGATCCGCAACGAACTCGACCCGGCGACGAACAAGCCGGTGGGAACGGTCGACTACGCCTCCGACCTCGAATACCGAGACCCGGTGCTCTATGCCACCGACGAGGACGGCTTGCCTCGGTTCCGCGCCTGGTGCAAGGAACTCGGCCTCGAAGCCTGAAGCCTCCGGTGCCGCCTAGTTGCTGAAGATTTTGTCGAACGGAATCGAGTACATCAGCATAAGCGACTCGGTTCCGGGATTCTGATCGTCCAGACTCGCGTTCGAGATATGGTGAAAGGTCAGGCCGAGACGCGAGTAATCGTCGAACCGGTAGGCAAGCTCGAGACCGGAGCGGAATTCGACTGGATAGCCTAGATCCTTGCCGTCTCCGTTGCCGTAGAGACCGACCGCAAAGTTGGGCGTCAGGACCCAGCGCTTGCCGAAGAAGATATCGACCCCGATTCCGCCATAGCCGTAGGTCGCTCCCTCTGCCGTCGCCATCAGCCCGACAAACGGCGTGAACAGCCAGAGCTTATGCTCTTCGGAAAAACGGTACTCCGCACGCGCCTCTGCCGTCGTCTCGTTGTCGAGCAGGTCGTACACACCGGCTCCGAGCGACAGGAATGCCGGCTCCTCGGCCCGAAGGGTCGATCCAGACGCAACGATCACCGACATTGCCGCAATCGCGACTTTCAACAACTTCCGCACGATGCCCCCCCCTCGGCAAATCCGCGCGCATGATAGCCGCCGACGCCGACGCTTCAAGTCCGGATCGTCGTCCGGATCCGTTCCATCGCGGCAACGAGGCTCCGGGCGATCCCTGGCTCCATCGCGGAATGTCCCGCATCCGGGACGATATCGAATTCGGATCCCGGCCAGGCGTGCGCAAGCATCTCCGCCGTCGCGATCGGGCAGATCACGTCGTAACGCCCCTGAACAATGATCGCCGGCAGATGCGCGATTCGCCCGAGGTCCCGGAGCAACTGTCCCGGTTCAAGAAATATCCGGTTGCGGAAATAATGCGCTTCGAGACGTGCCAGCGACAATGCCCGCCCGGGTTCGCCGGCGGCGAGCGCCGGCAAGGGCAAGAGTGCGGAGCAGGCGGCTTCGTAGCCGGCCCAGACTTCGGCAGCCGGCTGATGAATCGCAGGGTCCGCCGCGACCAGCCGCGCGTGATAGCTGCCGAGCAGATCGTCGCGCTCCGTTTCCGGCAGGAACTGCTCGAACCGGCGCTTCGCCTCCGGGAAGAAAGTTCCCATGCCATGGAGGAACCAGTCGATCTCGGGGTCGGTTCCGAGAAAGATCCCGCGCAGCACAAAGCCGAGGCATCGTTCCGGATGCGCCTCTCCATAAGCCAGTGCAAGTGTGCTGCCCCAGGAGCCGCCGAAAACGATCCAGGTCTCTATCCCGAGATGCTCCCTCAGACGCTCGATGTCGGCCACCAGATCCTGCGTGGTATTGCCGTTCAGTTCCGCCACGGGCGTAGAACGTCCTGTCCCGCGCTGGTCGAACAGCAGAACGTTGAACCGGTCGGGGTCGAAAAAGCGGCGGTGCGCCTCTGAAATACCGGAACCCGGGCCTCCATGCAGGAAGACCACCGGAATACCGTCCGGGTTGCCGATCAGCTCCCAATAGATCCGGTGCGGAGGATCGACCTCAAGATTACCGCTGCGCCTCGCAGCGGTGCTTGGGAACAGTACTCTCTCGGACACGGTATCTCCTGCGCCAGCTTTCATCCGGAATTTCCGTCATCCATATCCTCTGGCGGACCCGCCGTCACCCCCGAGCGGAAAGCCGGCGAGAAACATCACTTGAGAGGATCCGGGGCGCCGTGATCCGATAGGGCATGACACCAATCCGCCACGCGCCCTGCCTTATCATGGGTTTTCTGTTTCTTTTGCTCGGGGCTGGACAGAGCTCCGCGGAGCCGGTGCGGCTGCCGGAAAGCGGCCCTCCGGCAAGCCTCGAAGATCAGGAGACGGTCGAGATCGTCGATGGCGACACGCTTGTGCTCGCGACCGGAAATCAGGTTCGCCTCGTCGGCATCCAGGCTCCCAAGCTTCCGCTCGGCCGCCCCGGATTCGAGAAATGGCCGCTCGCGGAAGAGTCGCGGGACGCGCTTCTGCGGCTGGTGCAAGGACAGCGCCTCGCACTGCATTTCGGCGGACAGCGCGAGGATCGCTATCGGCGCTATCTGGCGCATCTGACTTTGCAGGACGGAACCTGGATACAGGGCACGCTACTGGAAGAAGGACTGGCGCGAGTCTACAGCTTCCATGACAATCGCGCGCTGATCCCCGAAATGCTGGCCCTCGAACGTCTGGCCCGGGGCCAGAAGCGCGGTATCTGGGACCTCCCCTATTACAGGATCCGGAACCCGTCGGAGACCTGGAGCGATATCGACAGTTTCCAGATCGTCGAGGGGCGCGTGGTCGATGCGGCCAGGGTGCGCAACATCGTCTATCTCAATTTCGGCCCGAACTGGCGGACCGACTTCACCTTCAAGATCGGAAAGCGGGCTCTGGGGCTCTTTTCCAAAGCCGGCATCGACCCGCTGGCTTTCACCGGCCGCACCGTGCGGGGCCGCGGCTGGGTCAAACCGGAAAACGGTCCCCTGATCGAGGTTACGCACCCCGAACAGCTTGAACTCTTGCCAGAATGACCAACATCGCGCTCTAAGGTCGATGAAATGGCGGGCACTTTCGGGAGAAATATCGTGGCGGCGGCGATCGAGGTCATTCGTGCAAGAATCTCTGGCACCAGGTCCCTCGCGGGTCTGCTTATGGTCGCGCTCGTCAGTGCTCCCCTGCTTTCGGGTTGCAGCACGAACCCGGCTACCGGCGAGCAGAGCTTCACCGCCTTCATGTCGCCGGAAGACGAGCTGCGCGTCGGACGGGAACAGGACCCGAAGATCAAGGAGGAGTTCGGCGGGGCCTATCAGGAGGATGCGGATCTCTCCGCCTATGTGACCCGGATCGGCAAGAAGCTCGCGGCCACGTCGGAGATGCCGAACCTCGATTTCCATTTCACCGTTCTCAATACGCCCGATGTGAACGCCTTTGCCCTGCCCGGCGGCTATGTCTATGTCACCCGCGGACTGATCGCGCTCGCCGAGAACGAGGCCGAGCTTGCCGGCGTGATCGCGCACGAGATCGGGCACGTCACCGCGCGGCATAGCGCGGAACGCTACAGCCGCGCCGTGGCGACGAATATCGGCGCCACCCTGCTCGGGATCCTGGCGGACAGCCGCGCTGTCGCCGACATCGCGAGCCAGGGCGCCAATCTCTACCTCAAGGGTTATTCCCGCGATCAGGAATTCCAGGCCGACATGCTCGGCGTCCGCTATCTCAGCCGCGCCGGGTACGATACCGGCGCGATGGCGAGTTTCCTCGCAAAGATGGGCGATGCGAGCCGTCTGCAGGCGGAAATCGCAGGCTCGGACCGGGACCCCGATGCCATGGACCTGCTCGCGACCCACCCGCGAACGGTCGACCGGGTAAGGCAGGCGCTCGCCGCGGCGAGCGTGCAGCGTATCGCCTCCCCGACCGTCAACAAGGATGCCTTTCTCGACCGCATCGACGGCATGATGTTCGGAAGCGATCCCAAGGAAGGCCTGATCAGAGGCCGGGAGTTCCTGCACAAGGATCTGAATTTCCGCTTCGAGGTCCCGCCGGGTTTCCGCCTCTTCAACAAGCCGACGCAGGTTCTCGCGGCCGATCAGGCCGGAACCCGTTTCGTCTTCGACAAGGCGCAACAGAGCGATGGCCTGCATCCCGCCGACTATCTGAGCTCACGCTGGGCGCAGGGTCATCAGGTGCGGGATCTCGAAACCATCAATGTGAACGGCATGGAAGCGGCGACCGCATGGCTGCCCGTAACAGCGCGGAACAATGAAACCTTCGTCCTCCGTCTCGTCGCGATACGTTACGATCCGAGTACGGTCTACCGGATGCAGTTCCTGATCCCGCGTCAGAAGACCAATGCTCTGAGCGAGGACCTGCGCCGGACCACCTATAGCTTCCGGCCGCTGACGGACGAGGAGCGGGCCTCGGCGCGTCCGCTCGAGATCAAGGTCGTGACGGTGGACCGGGGCGATACCGAACCTTCCCTCGCCTCCGGCGTTCCTCATCGGGGCTACGAAGTCCGCTTCTTCAGGGTCATGAACGGACTGAAGACCGAAGGGCTGCCGCCCCCGGGCGGACGCGTGAAGACGGTTGGGCCGCGGTAACGGACTCAGACGTCGGTATAGAGGTCCGAACTCCGGTCGACGTTCCGGCTGATGTGCTGTTTCAGCTTGAGCATCGCGCGATGCTCGAGCTGGCGGACGCGCTCCTTGCTGACACCGAGCACCACACCGAGCTCTTCCAGCGTCGCACCATCCTCGACCAGGCGCCGGCGCTGGATGATGGTCTGTTCCCGCGGGCTGAGCTCGCAGAGCGCTTCCTTGAGCCATTTGGACCGGGTCTCGGCATCCCGCATTCCTGTCACGATATCTTCCGGCGTCGGACGTTCGTCGGAAAGCAGCTCCAGCCATTCATCCTCGCCGCTCTCGCCGATCGGCGCGTTGAGAGACTGATCGGATGCCGACATCCGCTGCTCCATCGCCTCGACATCCTTGAGGCCGACGCCGAGTTCCTCCGCCACGCGCTGACGCTGCTCGTCGAGGGTCAGTTCGTCCGATGCCTGCTGGATCTTGGCCCTGAGACGCCGGAGGTTAAAGAACAGGGATTTCTGGGCGGCGGTCGTACCGGTCCGGACGATCGACCAGTTGCGCAGCACGTAGTCCTGGATCGCCGACCGGATCCACCAGCTGGCATAGGTGGAGAACCGCACTTCCCGTTCCGGCTCGAACCGCGCGGCGGCCTGCATGAGGCCGACATTGCCTTCCTGGATCAGATCGCCTATCGGCAGACCGTAGTTCCGGTATTTCGAGGCGGAGCTCACCACGAGGCGCGTGTAAGAGCGAACCAGAAGGTGGAGAGATTTTTCACAGCCCTCCTCGCGCCATGCGCGCGCGAGCTCAAGCTCCTCTTCCCGTTCGAGAAGCGGCTCGTTCATGCTGGACTTGATATAGCTGACGTTGGCGCGCCGGGTTTCGGGATCGTCGATATGTGCCATGGCTCCACCTCCACACCGCACCGGTGAGCAAACTCACAATGCTTTACGTTCCCCGGTGGAAATCGGATCACTGCCGCAGTCTTTTGGCGACTCTTATCGGATCACAAACGCGAGAGCGCATACGGTTGTGTGTAACGGACAGCGGGTTCAGACGCCGATCCGGTCGACGATTGCCCCGCCCCGGGTCAGGCAGGCGGCGTTCAGCATGCCGTCGAAGCCGGCTCCTCCGTCGAGGCTGAGCGTCGACGGAGTCTCGACGATGCCCTCATGCGCCGAATCGAAGCCGCGCACGACCTTGGCAAACCCTCCGTAGCCGGTGTCCGAGAGATCCGCAAATCCCTGGCTGTTCCACCAGAACCCGTCTTCCTGATCGGTGAGCGGACGGGCCGGATCCAGACCGGTGCTGACGAACAGCAGACCACCGTCCTCCGTATAGGCGGCCCGGCGGAATCCGGCCATGAACTCGTTGTGCCCGGGATGCGCACGGATGGCCTGACGCAACTGGCCGGTCCAACGGCTGACGGCGAGCAGCCCCTCGGGAATCGCGGCGCGTGCCTGCTGCTCCTGGCCGCCATAGGCCTCGAGGGTCGCCGCGGCGCCGCGCTTCAGCATCCAGTCAAGAATTTCGTCGCAATCGCCGGCGAACTGGAGCTGCAGCATCTTGCGCCACATCTCCTCCTGGCGCCCGCGCAGGAACACGATATCGTCGGGATGGGTGAAGGGCGGCTGGGCCAAAACAAGGCGCCGGAACCGGAGCAGCTCATCGACCGTTTCGATGATCGCCCCGCCGTGGCCGTAATAATTTCCGAGATAGACGATTTTGTCGCCCGGCTCGAAACGCTCGCTCATGGCAGCGTGCAGGGCCGCGAGCCGCTCCGCATCTCCATGGATGGAGGCCACCGCCCAGACACGCGTGCATTTGCGCAGAATGGCGAAGCGGGCATCCGTCGCGAGCGGAAGGCTCGGCTGGCCGGTCTCTGATTTTGCCGCGTCTGACATCGCTTTGCTCCTCTCCTCCAGATAGCAATTCACGCGCCGGACGCCAACGGTCGAAGTTGACCCTAGGTTCCTCGAAACGAAACAGGCGGCGCCGATGGCGCCGCCTGCAAACATGAAATACCCGTTTGGGCAGAATGCCGGGATCAGGCAGCCGCCATGATCTTCTCGAGCCGGTCCGTCGCCGCGTCCTCGTCGATCTTCTCGATCGCGGCAAACTCACGCGCCAGACGGTCGAGCGCGGCCTGATACATCTGCCGTTCGCTGTAGGACTGGTCCGCCTGGCCGGTATTGCGACGCAGGTCGCGGACAACTTCGGCAATGGACACCGGGTCGCCGGAATTGATCTTCGCCTCATATTCCTGGGCACGGCGGGACCACATGGTCCGGCGCACCCGCGCACGGCCTTTCAGCTTGGTGATCGCAGCATCCATCTGCTTGCGGGTGCTGAGGCGGCGCAGACCGGAATTGTTGGCTTTCCCCACCGGAATCCGCAGAGTCATGCGGTCTTGCTCGAAAGTAATCACCAGCAGATCAAGTTCAGTCCCTGCGATTTGCTGGGTTTCGGTGCCAATGATCTTACCGACGCCATGGGTCGGATAGACCACGAAATCCCCAGCCTTGAACTCCACTTTTTTTGTCATTCGTCGGTCTCTCTCACTTGTCTGGACCACGGGCTCGCATCAAGCGCGGAAGGCTATCGGCGGGCGCCAAAAAAGCGGGCCATCGCCCGCCTTCGCGGATACCGCTCGACTATGGTCCGAAACCTTCTCGGATACGGCGGCGAGGCGAGACGTTTTGCCCCACCGAATTCCCGCACATTATCACAAAATTCACCGAATTGGGAGTCCGCGGGCGCATGGCCCGCCCCCGCAGGGCGCATGGCTTACAATTTTATGACAAATGCGCGAAATCCTGAGGTTAATCGCCCTTGCCCGGAGCAGGGGAGAAAAACTTGTCGAATTTGCCTTCGACTTTCTGGAAATCGTCCGCGTCCGGCATGGCGTCGATCTTGCGGGTGATGTTCGGCCATTGCTCGGAATATTGCCGATTGAACTCGATCCACTTTTCCGCTTCCGGCTCGGTATCCGGGAGGATCGCCTCGGCCGGGCATTCCGGCTCGCACACACCGCAGTCGATGCATTCGTCGGGATGAATGACGAGCATGTTCTCGCCTTCATAGAAACAGTCCACTGGGCACACTTCGACGCAGTCGGTGTACTTACACTTAATGCAGAGATCGTTGACGATGTACGTCATCAAAAGACTCCATGCCCGGCAAAACTCGACGGTCTCGTTAATGAAAAACGGGTTATTCGGCAAGCCCGAGTTTCTGCATGACACGTTTGCGCGCAGCACCGCTTTCCTGATCCGAGACATAAATCAGCCCCGTAACACGGCGCATCAGGCTGGCCTCGTGATCGTGCAGGACGCCATCCGCATAACCGACTTCCCAGAGCATTTCCATCAATTCGACGCGTTTGTCATGATCGAACTCGTCCCGAATCACCCGCGTGTAGCTGTAGAAATCGACGCTTTGCTCCATTTCCGCATGGGCGTCTTCGATCAGACGGCGGACTTGCGATTCAGAGAGCGCGAACCGCCGGCTCAGCAGAGCCTCAATCGTCCGGCGCTCGTCGGCGCCGAATTCGCCGTCGAGGGACGCCGCCTTCACCAGAAGGGTGGCGACCGCCTCGGCGACACCGTCGAATTTGGCGGCATCGCCCGCGCCATCGGCGCCGAACTTGTCAAAAAAGAGCTTCAGGGAACCAAGCATGGATATTCCAGGGGAAGAGTGGGATGCCCCCTATCTAAGCCCTCTGGCGGCTTTGACAAGCTTTCGCTTGTGTCCCCTCTGCCCGCGCTACTCGTCGGGCGAACGGAGCTGATCGGTCTTCCGGCGCTCCCGTTTCGTCGGACGGCCGCTTCCGGGCTCCCGCCGCGCGGCCTTCGACACCTCCGGCGGCGCGTCTTCCTTCGGTCCGGAGGGTTGGATCGGCGCCAGATCCTCGTAGAGCAATTGCGCTTCCGGCGCCGGGCCGCGGCGTTCGGCGAGGAAGAGCACCTTCACCACTCGGATATGTGGGCCCTGGGGAAAGGTCAGCACGTCGCCCCCGCGCACCAGCTGGTGCGCCTTGGTGACGGTCTTGCCGGAGAGCCGAAGCCGCCCGGCGCCGAGCAACTTGTTGGCGAGCCCCCGGCTCTTGAAGAACCGGGCGCACCAGAGCCACTTGTCGAGACGCTGGGTCCCGGCTTCCGTCATTTCGCCAGTTTGAGCTGCTGCAGCACCGCGAAGGGCGAATCCTCGGGCCGCATCGCCGGACCGTTCGAGCTGATGACCTTCGGGCCTTTCGGCCCCCTCGGACCGCCGTCCTTGCGCTTCGGCCCGCGCGGACCGTCCTTGGGCCCACCGTTCGGACGCCCCTTGCGCTCGCCCTTCTCGCCGTCGCCGGCCTGCTGCCGCGGCTTGCCGTTCTGCCGATTGCGCTCCGGCCTCTTCTCGCCTTCCGGCCGCTTTTCACCTTCGGGGCGGCGCTTCGGCTCGCGGCGGCGGGCGATGAAGCGGGGCTCGCCCTCGACATCCTCGCCGCGGCGGTAGCCAAGATCGGTCAGGATCTCCGCCATCGCCTCGTGACCGACCCCGGCCAGCGAAAGCATGTCGGCCGAGATCGCGAAGGCCCCCTCGCGGGCGGCCTGACGGACCATCTGGGCGACCCGCTCCAGCATGTCGGCACGCACCGCATGGCCGCCGACGCGCTTGTAGCCGATGGCGAGATAGAACTCGTCGCTCGCATCCTCCGACCGGGTCACCATGACGCGGCCGGCCGGCGGCGGTCCGCCTTCCGGGAACTGGCCGGAATGGACGCTCCAGAGCATGGCGCGGAATTCGACAGCCTTGGGCTTCAGCAGCACCGGCAGGAACACGGTCTCGGTGCCGAAGCGGATGCCGAGGCGGGCGAGCGACTTGCGTTGCTCGTCGTCGAGATCGCGGCGCAGCGAGGACACCTTGTCGGCGGAAACCCCGCCGACGCCTTCCAGAACCTGGTAGGCGATCCCCCGGGCGGCGCCTTCGAGCTCCGCGGCCTTGATCGCCGTCAGTCCCCCCAGCCGCTCCTCGAATTCACCGGACAGCCAGGCACGCAGGCGGGCTTCGATCCGCTTGCGCATCTCTCCGTCTAGCAGTTCCTCGTTCGCAACGCGGATCTGCGGCGAGAGGATGTCGGCGCCGGCCTCGAGCTGGGCGATTTCCGCACCGAGCCAGATCACCGAGCCTTTCGGCCCGATCGAGAAGGCCGCATTGTCCGCCGCCTCGATCTGACCGGTCCGCCGGGCGAGTTCCTCCGGCAGGACTTTGCGCGCCGCCGTCAGAACCGGCTTCGCATTGGCGCTATCAACTACATCAGGCACGAATCTCAATCCTTCCATGTGACCGACAGCATGGCCCTCCACGACCACCGTACTGTCGGATTTCACGGCCGCAGACAAGGTCCCGCCGTCCTTCAACTTGCGCATGAACAATGCCGCGCGCTTGTCGACGAACCGCTGGGTGAGCTTGTCATGCAGAGCATCCGAAAGGCGGTCTTCGACCGCCCGCGTCTGGGCCTGCCAGTGCGCGGGGTCGGACACCCAATCTCCCCGGTGCGTAATATACGTCCAAGTGCGGATATGTGCGATACGGTTTACCAGCGTGTCGATATCGCCGTCCGTACGGTCGTGGCGCTTCACCTGGTTCGCCACCCAGTCGGTCGCCAGCCGCTCCGGCCCGTCGGTCAGATCGAAGAAGATCTTCGAGAGCAGCTGGGCGTGCGACTCGCTCATGGTCTTGCGGAAATCCGGGATCTGGCAGATGTCCCAGAGCAGCCTCACCCGGTCCGGCGAGGTCGCCCGGTCCTGCACCGCCTCGATCCGCGCCATCGCCTCCAGCGCCTGCTGGTCCTCCGCGTCCCGCTTGCGGATCACGTGCGGTTCCTGGCTGTGGGTCTCGAGCGAGCGCCGCAGCAGCCCGAGGCTGCCGAAGGAGAGCCGGCTGTTGCGCCAGTAGACATGGCGCAGCGGATCGAAGCTGTGATTCTCCAGCGCCTCCACCATCTCCTCGTCCAGCGGCGGGCAGTCCGCCGTCACCCCGAAGGTGCCGTCATTCATGTGCCGCCCGGCGCGGCCGGCGATCTGCGCCATCTCCGGCGGCGTCAGGCGGCGCGGCGCGCGGCCGTCGAACTTCATGTCCTCGGCGAAGGCGACATGGTCGACATCCATGTTCAGCCCCATGCCGATGGCGTCGGTCGCGATCAGGTAGTCGACCTCGCCCTCCTGGTACATCGCCACCTGCGCATTGCGGGCACGCGGCGAGAGCGCGCCGAGCACCACGGCGGCGCCGCCGCGCTGGCGCCGGACGATCTCCGCCAGGACATAGACGTCGGCCGCGGAGAAGGCGACGATGGCGGAACGCCGCGGCAGCCGGGTCAGCTTGCGCGGACCGGTATAGGTCAGGCGCGAGAGCCGCGCCCGTCCGACGATCTCCGCCTTCGGCACCAGCTTTTTGATCAGCGGGCGGATGATGTCGGAGCCGAGGAACATGGTCTCCTGCCGGCCGCGCGCGTGCAGCAGCCGGTCGGTGAAGACATGGCCGCGCTCGCGGTCGCCGCAGAGCTGGATCTCGTCCACCGCGAGGAAATCGACGAACCGGTCCGTCGGCATGGATTCCACCGTGCAGACGAAATAGCGCGCCCTCGGCGGCAGGATCTTCTCCTCGCCGGTGATCAGCGCCACCGCCTGCTTGCCCTTCAGCGCGACGATCCGGTCGTAGTTCTCGCGCGCGAGCAGGCGCAGCGGGAAGCCGATCATGCCGGTCGCATGGCCGAGCATCCGCTCGATGGCGAAATAGGTCTTGCCGGTGTTGGTCGGGCCCAGCATCGCGGTGATGCGGCCTTCTTGCGTCGAACTGCTCATGGGAAGGTTTCGGACTGGCCCTCGATCAAAATGGGGGCGGCGCGGGACTTGCGATTAATTCCAACTTCCCACATATGAGGCCTCATCAATCACATTGATCCCAATTTAAGCAAGAGGTGATCGCGAAAATGACTGCGGAAAAGCGGACGTTCCAGGCCGAGGTCAGCAAGCTCCTCAAGATCGTCGCCAATTCGCTCTACAGCGAGCGCGAAGTCTTCCTGCGCGAACTGATCTCCAACGCTTCCGATGCTTGCGACAAGCTGCGCTATCTCGCGCTGACCAAGCCGGATCTGACCACGGGCGACGGCGAATTCAAGATCAAGATCGCCGCCGACAAGGAGGCGAAGACCCTCACCCTCTCCGACAACGGCATCGGCATGAGCGCCGAGGAACTGGCCGACAATCTCGGCACCATCGCGCGCTCCGGCACCGAGGCCTTCGTCTCCAACCTCTCGGGCGACGAGAAGAAGGACGCCAGCCTGATCGGGCAGTTCGGCGTCGGCTTCTATTCCGCCTTCATGATCGCCGACAAGGTCGAGGTGCTGACCCGCCGCGCCGGCGAGGAGAAGGCCCATCTCTGGACCTCCGACGGGCTCGGCGAATACACCATCGCGGATGCCGAGAAGGCCAATCGCGGCACCATCATCACGATGCATCTGAAGGACGACGCCCTCGAGTTCCTCGAGGAGCCGCGCCTGCAGCACATCGTGAAGCGCTATTCCGACCATATCCCGGTGCCGATCCTCTTCATCTCGGGCGAGGAAGAGAAGCCGCTGAACGAGGCCTCCGCGCTCTGGACCCGTTCGAAGAGCGAGATCAGCGACGAGCAGTACAAGGAGTTCTACCACCACGCGGCGCACGCGTTCGACGATCCCTGGCTGACCCTGCACTGGAAGGCCGAGGGCGTGATCGAATACAACGCGCTGCTCTACGTGCCGACCGAGCGGCCGTTCGACCTCTTCCATCCGGACCGCAAGAACCGGGTGAAGCTCTATGTGAAGCGGGTCTTCATCACCGACGATTGCGAGGGACTGGTCCCGGAATACCTGCGCTTCCTGCGCGGCGTGATCGATTGCGAGGATCTGCCGCTCAATGTCAGCCGCGAGCTCCTGCAGCGCAATCCGGTGCTGCAGAAGATCTCCTCCGCCGTCACCAAGCGCGTGCTCTCCGAGCTTCAGAAGAAGGCGGAGAAGGAGCCGGAGGAATACGCGAAGTTCTGGGACGCCTTCGGCCCGGTGATGAAGGAAGGGCTCTATTCCGATAGCGGCGAGCACAAGGAGGCCCTGCTCTCCCTCGTCCGCTTCAGGACCACCGAGAGCGACACGCTCGTCAGCCTCAAGGACTATGCCGAGCGGATGAAGGAGGGCCAGGAGGCCATCTACTACATCATCGGCGAGAGCCCCGAGGCGCTCTTGAACTCGCCGCATCTCGAAGGCTTCAAGGCCAAGGGCGTCGAGGTCCTGCTGCTCTCCGATCCGATCGACGATTTCTGGATCCAGGCGATGTTCGGCGGCTATGAGGGCAAGCCGTTCAAGTCTATAACCAGAGGGGCAGCCGACCTCGAGAAAGTGGCTGGCACCAATGTCGACGACAAGTCCGAGGACGAGCCTGAGGCGGCTGCCGCCAGCGCCGAGATCGCGCCGTTGATCGCCTCCCTGAAGCTCGCGCTCGGCGACACGGTCAAGGACGTCCGGGAGTCCAAGCGCCTGACCGACAGCCCGGTCTGCCTGATCGCGGACGAGGGCGACATGGACATCAATCTCGAGCGCCTCTTGCGCCAGCACAAGCAGCTTGAGAAGGCCACCCCGCGGGTGCTGGAGATCAACGCCAAGCACGCGGTGATCAAGACCCTGGCAAAGCGCGTGAAGGCGGGCAAGACCGGCCAGGAACTGGAAGACGCGGCCTACCTCCTGCTCGACCAGGCCCGCATCATGGAAGGCGAGGCCGTTCCGGACCCGAAGGCGTTCGCCCGGCGGCTGGCGATGGCGATGGAGCGCGGGATGGCGGTTTGAGCCCATAGCTAAAAAGACGAGGATCAACGAACAACGACCGGTCAGTGACCGGTCGTTTTTTACTATGCGCTATATGGCGGATTGCTTGACACAACATTTTTGTTGTGTATCATATCTGGTATCATGAGCGAAAAATGCATACTAAATGAAGTAGATCTACGGGAAGCTAAGGCTCGAATTACCGAGTTGAATCGCTCGCTATCCTCTGAAGCCGCGCTCAAACAAACGCTTGAGGGTTTACCGCCTGAGGTAACTCGACAAGTTGCAGCCGCAATACGAATTGAACGCGATGAATTGAGGGAGTCGATCAACGCTTATTTGACGGCAAAAGAGAACGGAAACTACGAAGGCCTTGCGGCACGTGCAGGCAATGACATCGGACTAACGTTGATAGTTGCTAGAGTTGCGAAGGGGTTGTCGCAAAAAGAACTAGCTTGGCGGTTGGGATTGAAGGCGCAACAGATTCAACGCTACGAGTCGGAGCGATATGCCAGTGCAAGCATTAAGAGATGCCAAACAGTAGCTAGCGTTCTAGGAGTTAACCTCAAGGCTGAAATTAATGCAGTGCTTGGTCGCGACCTCGTAGTCGACGATGTGTCTAAACCATCGATAAAAAAAATTCTAAGTCATGGGAAAAAACACGGTTGGTTTGCTCAGAAAGACGACGTTTCCGTTTGGCGTGAATTTATCGCAGGTAACCGCATAGAGTTTGGGAGCCCTACGCTGCTCCGAACTGGTCTAAATGTTGTCGATATGAGTGACGACATTCTAATGCACGCATGGCGCGCCAGAGTTGTGAACCGAGGTCGCGACGTAGCGAGTAGAAGAAAGCAGAAATACGATCCAGCTAAAATAGATTGGTTAAAGCAGCTTCCATCTCTTAGTCAGCACGAAGATGGCCCGTTGCGTGCAGAGAAACTCCTTGAGGAAAATGGGATTTCGCTGATCGTCGAGCCTCAGATACCTGGACTAAAGATCGACGGAGCTGCCTTTTTGGATGACGGAAATCCAATAATTGGGATGACACTAAGACGAGATTCTATTGATAATTTTTGGTTTACGCTATTGCACGAAGTGGGGCACGTCGTCCTTCATTATCGCTCAGGTCTATCAGTCGGTTTCTTTGACCAATCTGAAGCCGAGTCGATCGACAACATAGAGAAGGAAGCAGACCTATTTGCCTCGAACATACTGATATCGGAGGAAAAATGGAAAAGATCTCCGATTCGCATATCTCAAAATGAGAAAGCTATTGCTCGATTTGCAAATGAAATCGGGATACATCCGGCCATTGTATTTGGACGAATAAGAAAAGAGCGAAATAAGTATAATATTTTCGCGAAGCACATCGGGAGTGGGAAAGTACGCAAACTGTTCAATATGGACAAAGGAGAAACGTGACCATGCTTCCGTATAGCCCGTGCTTAAGATTCAAATTGGGTGAGTGCAATGCCCTGATGAGCTTATCTCAGGTTGTCCGCTCGAAAATTCAACCTCGCTTTGTAATTCCATCCCTGACCGAACATGACCCTGAGCTAGACAGAGCGCCAACTAGCGATGAAATTGCATATATAACAGGCGAACGAGTTGGGCGTTTCTGGCCCAAGGGATCTGCCTTCCTCGATGCTAGATTTTTGGAATCTGATCTTGGTGCCATTGGCATAAAGCGTTTGTTCAGTCTGGCGCAAAAACGAAACAAGCAGATAACCCCAGTTATTGATGCGGAAAAAATTGCGTCTCCTGTATGGAAAGGCATAAGGAGTGATGGCAGCGTTAAATCTTCAATTCGGCTTCAGTTCGACGAAATAGACGAGAACGCGTTAAACCGAGCGATGCTTGAAGCTGAACTTCTTCATTCAGAATGCGTTGTTTTCCTGGATTTTACTGGCGCGCCACTCGAACCTG
The DNA here is from genome assembly GCF_014904705.1 of Nisaea sediminum. Taxonomy (NCBI): domain Bacteria; kingdom Pseudomonadati; phylum Pseudomonadota; class Alphaproteobacteria; order Rhodospirillales; family Thalassobaculaceae; genus Nisaea; species Nisaea sediminum. Next base: position 61,439 of record NZ_JACZCQ010000009.1, on the reverse strand, counting down.
AACTAGCTACGGAAGCCGTCCAAGGCGCCCTCGACTTGACCAACAGCATCGGCCCTTGGCATCGCATCGTGCTTCAAGGCTCAAATTTCCCCGAGAGAAACCCGGGCGTACCAAATCAAGAGGTCTTTGTTCCGCGACACGAATGGGCGGTGTTTAGCGAAGCTTTTAAAGACTGTGATGTCCCAATTAGTCGAATTGGATACGGCGATTTTGGAGCTGATTGCGCAACCTTGAAGTTTCCGCGAAAAAAAGGCGGTGGGCGGGCGATCCGGCACCTGAGGTACACGACTGCAAGAAACACTGTCGTGGTTTGTGGCGATATCTCGGGCTCTGACAATGAGCTTATGGGCAAGGTCTGCCGGACTATCGTGAATAGCGACTACTTCGATGGACCGACCTTCTCAAAAGCGGACAGCCAAATCGATTGCTTAGCAAGAAGATTGATAGGGCCGGGAAATCCTTCGGTGTGGCGCGAATGGAACATGAACCATCACATTACGAAGGTGGTGAAAGACTTAGGAGAAATTGTGGGCTCGACAGTAATAGATAGCGATTTTGTGGCCGAACCACATCAAGTCGAAATGTTTGATGCCTAACAAATAAAGGCGAAACGGCGTAGGGACCTAATCACTCAATCGGGTCCCTATATCCCCAAAGCTCACCATTGCACCCGCGCGCAAAGCCGCTATCGTGCCGCCGCACACAATTCACCGCACACAGGACCTCGCCCCATGGCGCCGCTACCCGCTTCCTCGCAGCTTCTAGACAATTGCCTCACCGACGCGGAATTTCCCGAACTGCCGGGCTTCGTCCGGGGCAAGGTGCGGGATGCCTACAAGCTGCCGGACGGGCGGCGCCTGCTGATCGCGACCGACCGGCAGTCCGCCTTCGACCAGGTGCTGGCCGCCGTGCCCTATAAGGGCCAGGTGCTGACCCAGACGGCGCGCTACTGGTTCGACCATACGAGCGACATCTGCCCGAACCAGGTGATCTCCTACCCGGACCCGAATGTCGTGCTGGTGAAGGATCTCGACATGGTGCCGATCGAGATCGTGGTCCGCGCCTATCTCACCGGCTCCACCAGCACCAGCGCCTGGACGATGTACAATCGCGGCGAGCGGGTGATCTACGGCCATCCCTTCCCGGACGGCATGCGGAAGAACCAGAAGCTCGCGAAGACCATCATCACGCCGACGACGAAGCCGGTGGATGGCGGGCATGACGCGCCGATCACGGAGGCGGAGATCCTTGCCTCGGACCTCGTGACCAACGACCAGTGGCGCGAATTGGCGGAGAAGAGCCTCGCGCTCTTCGCCCGCGGGCAGGAACTGGCGGCGAAGCGCGGGCTGATCCTCGTCGACACCAAGTACGAGTTCGGCATCGACAGGGACGGCACGATCACCATCGCCGACGAGATCCACACGCCGGATTCCAGCCGCTACTGGATCGCCGAAAGCTACCAGCAGCGGTTCGACGCCGGCGAGGAGCCGGAGAGCCTCGACAAGGAGTTCCTGCGGCTCTGGATCGCCACCAGGTGCGATCCCTACAAGGACCCGATCCCGGAAATCCCGGCCGAGACCCTGCTCGCCTTCAGCGACAAGTATGTCTCGCTCTACGAGAAGGTGACCGGTCTCACCTTCGAGAAGCCGGATCCTGCGGTTCCGGTACGAGAGCGGATCCGCACCGCGCTGGCCGCGGCGCTGCCGGAATATTTCTGACCGGGACCGCGGCGCAATCTCGCGCGCTCCGCCGCTTCTTTCCCCTAGTGTCTTATTCGGAGTCTTTTCGCGTGAAGGTCGCGTATGATCCGGATCTTCCTGAGCGCTCGTAAAGGCCGCCGAGAGCACCGTCTCCGCGAAATTTGAACGATGCCTGAGCCCCATTCTGAAACCGGTCCAGCGTCATGGTATCGCCTTCGATGGTGGCCTGTTCACGCGTCCACCCCCTGGTAATGTTCCACGGGATGTGGTCGGCCCACGCGTAAACGACCTGACCTGTTCCGTCGGCATCCAGTTGCTCGACAATCACGACGCTATCCAACTGGCCGCCCCACTTACCCGCCCACGCGCCATACCATCGCGCTATTTCCGGATTCATAGCCTCCGCGGGCACCCCGACGATGAGATCGCCAGGAAGTGGCACATTGGCAGGCAGTCCGCTCAACTTCGTTGAGGACGCACCTGCTTGGTACTGGCCTGATTTTCCGCCCTCTGGGGTAGTCTGACAGGCTCCGACCATAGTGAGCGCGACCAATGACACTGCAATGACTTTAATACTCATGGTTCCCTCCAATATTTTCGCCGCCGGCAGACAAACCGACGGGCACAGCACGAATAAAACAGCAGGATTTTTGATTAAATTTTTATCACGCAGCTGATATTCCCTCAATCGACGTCATTTTCTTATTTTTCTAAGCCCGTGATTTTCTTGCGCGATCTTGAACCGTCAACGCGCGAACCGTTCCGGTCATCCCAGGCCTGACCCGGGACATTTGGAACGAGTGCCCCTTCTATAAGGTCCCGGCTCTGCGGCCGGGTTGACGTAACTTATCGCCGCCCGATTGCGGACTAGCTGTACAGGCCGCTGCGGTGGCGCTCCAGAAGCCGGGCGAGTTCGTTTTCCAGCAGTTCGAGCTCTTTCTCCAGAACGCGCTTTTCCCCGTTCAGGCGTTCCGACTGGACGCCGAGGGTCAGGAGCTCGTTGCGGACCGCCTCGCCGTCCGCGGCCGAGGCGATCTTGCGGCTGCGCGCCAGATCGAGGGCCTTGTCCACCTCCTCGACTTCGCGCCGCTTCTTGCGGATCTGGTATTCCAGATCGTCGATCTTGTCCTTCACCTCATGGACCGCGAGGCCGGCATTGTAGGCGGCGAGGAATGCCGCCTCGTCCCGTGCCCGGCAGACGCCGTCGTAATCGTCGTCCCGCAATCCCGCCTGGTACCCGTTGGAGGGGGCGCAATAGTGATCCAGACCGCGCTCCCGGCCCGCAAGATAGGCATCCAGGTTCGGACTGATCCCGTACTCGGCGCAGGATTTGCGGTGATCTGCGATCCTCTTGCTGCCCTTGCCTTTCGAACCATCGGCGAACCCGATGGCATTCCAGTCGCCAAGGCGGCATTCCTCTTTGGAAAGAGAGCTGCAGCCAGCGAGGATGAGGCCACAGAACATAAGGACAATGGTTTTCGCTGAACGCATGCTGAAAAATCCATAAGTTGAAATCGCACTGCCGACGCGCCTTCCGATCGCGCCCTGACCGACTGCCGCTCCGGGGACAGGCCGCAGCAACCGTTTCGAGAGAAGCCAAGCATATCGGCGCGGAAAATGACACGCCTAAGTCCCTAGTTTCAGTGACACATATTGCGCCCGGAGGCTCCCGCCCCCTCACCCTTCCGGCATCGGCCGGCGGCTCAAGGACACGAATTAGGAGAATAGACGGCATAGCCGCCTCTCTCCGAAGCTCCGCATCTCAAAAGCACTCGGTGAACCTTTCGCCGGAACCATCCGCGCCGTCGCGCGTTGTCATGGCAGGAGGTGCGATATGGCAGACAAGGATCTGTACATCCAGAAAGCCCGCGCGCGGATCGCGCAGTGGGATGCCGAAATCGAACAGATGAAGGCCAGGGCCGAGGAGGCCGAGGCCGACGCGAAGATTAATTACCGGCGCCAGGTCGACGCAATGCGCCGAGAGCGCGACAAGGCCGAAACCCGGCTGAAGGAACTGCGCGATGCGAGCGACCGGGCCTGGGAGGACGTGAGGTCCGGCTTCGAGAAGGCCTGGGACGACATCGCCTCAGCCTTCGACAGCGCCCGGACCCGGTACCAGTAACCCGTAATCAGTCCCCGTTAACAACCGAGGAGACCGAAGATGAATATCCGCAACACCCTTTGCATGACCGCCCTCGCCGCCGCGCTGACCGCCGGCGCGGCCCCGGCCATGGCGTCGGAGACGGCTCCCTTCGTCACCGCCAAGGAGGTCCGCACGGAGATCTCCGAGTCGATGGATGCGATCGCCAAATATACCGCGCAGGAGCGCAAGCAGGCGGTCGCCGAGGCCGAGGAAGCGATGAATAAGCTCGACGCCGAGATTGACCGCTACGGCAAGGCCATGCGCGAGAACTGGTCGGAGATGAGCGAGGACGCGCGCGCTTCGGCCGAGAAAGGCCTCGCAAAGCTGCAGGCGGCGCGAGCGGAACTCGGTGACCGCTACGAGGCGCTGAAGGACAGCACCGCCGATGCCTGGGATGAGTTGAAGGCCGATTTCGCGGCTGCCTGGGACTCCTTCTCGGAGACTTGGGATTCCGCCGACAAAAACATCACGCAGTAAATATTTCGGGAATGCGCCGCTCACTGTTCTGAGCGGCGCATTTTCCTGTCTTCGACATACAAGATCGAGACGAAAATATTTGCGCCTCGTCAAATTCACGCTTTTTTAGTAGATATATTTAGACCGTATCCGGTTGCCGAACCCTCTCCGATCTCTCCGGAAGATGGTTCGCGGCATCGGTTCGATGAAAAGGTATTGCCGCGGGAAGACCTTTATTGAGTTCCTGTTTCCAGATCGCCGCCGAGATGAAATCCGCCCTGCTCGAGGACCGCATCGCCGATCTGAGCATGGTTTTTCTTCGCAACGGTGCCTATCCGCCGGATCTCGCCTGGGACCCTGCACCTGGGCATTTCGAGGACGGACGGCTGGGGCAACTCTGCGACTACTGGCAGACCAAGGCCAACGGCGCTCCTGCCGCGTTCTGGAAAGCGATCGACCCGACCGAATTGCGCTTCATCCTCGGCTACGTGATGCTGCTCGACGTGCTCGACGGCGGCGCGGACTTTCGCTACCGGCTCTATGGCAGCCTGATCGCGGAACGCTTCGGGCGCGACGTCACCGGCAAGACAGTCCGCGATTTCGGCGACGCCGAGTATATCGTCAATTTCTTCCTCGCGACCTATCAAGCCGTGACCGAAGCACGCCGGCCGCTGCTCTCCACCCACTATCCCCGGCCCGAATCGCAGACCGCGAGCTGGAGCCGTCTGATCCTGCCGCTTGTCGACGAGACAGGAGCGATCTCGCGGCTTCTCGTCGGCCAGATCCCCGGCGAATGGCGCCCGCGCGCGCCCGGCACCAATCCGCCGGCGTTCTAGTTCGGATCCGCGGGCGCCGCCCCTCTTTACGAGTGATTTGGCCGGATGATGTACCGGACGCTTGGGTCGCCGTTCCAGGCGTCCGCGACCCGATCGATCGGCATGCCGGTGAAGGGCGGATTGAAGCCGGCAGCGGGCGATGCCGACAACAGCTCGCCCGCCCCCTCCAGAAGCTCCGCCACGGATACGCTGCCGATCCCGCTACCGATCAGTTCCAGCCCCGAGCTGCGCAGCCAGTCGCCGCGCAGCGGGATCTCCGCACCGGCTGCCGTTCCGAGCTGGACATAGCGCAATCGCGGTTCGCCTGCGGCCGAGCCGCGATTGCCCGCGGCGGCCGCCAGAACGCGGCTCGCGGGATCGCCCCAGACAAAATCGAGCACGATGTCGACACCGCGGTCGAAGACCGTGCGCAGGGCCTCGCCCGCATCCCCGTCGAGGGCAATCGTCTCGTCCGCATCGAGCCCGGCCAGCTTGCCGGAGGTACGCACAAGTCCGATGGTCCGTGCGGCACCCAGATGCCGTGCGACCTGCAAAGCCATGCGCCCGGCAGCGCCGTTCGCTCCCGTCACGAGAACGGTCTCGCCCGGACGCAATTTCGCGCGCCGCGTCAGCGCGATCCAGGACGCCAGCCCGGCGGTAGCGATGGCCGCCGCGCGATCGTCCGGGATCTCCTCGGGCACCGGCACCGTCATCCGGCTCGGGACGACCGTCCTTTCAGCCATCGAGCCGAAAGGCGCCTTCGGAAAGAGAAAATACACTCGCCGGCCGTCCGGATCCGTGCCGACCCCGTCGACCCCCGGCACAAAGCCCGCCGTCTGGCCGCCCGCATAATGTTTTCCTGCGGCCAGCGCTTTCACGATCGGGCTGAGCGGCGCGGCCCCGACCGTCACCATGATCTCGCCCTCGCCGGGTTCCGGGCTGCGAAAGTCGCCGCATTCCGGCGTCTCGCCGAACGACTTCACGATTACTGCTTTCATCTTCCTGCTCCGCATGTTGACCGGGTCCCGGTCCGGGACCGTCGCGGCACAAGACATAGCCATCGAACCTCGGATGATCTATGTGTAGAAATCCGTAATTTATTCGCAATAGTCCGGAATCGGATCATGGACCCTCTTTCGGAAGTGCTTTCGCTCCTGAAGCCGCGCAGCTACATCACCGCCGGTTTCGATGCCGGTGGAACCTGGGCCCTGGCGCTCGACGATCTCGCCGGGCGCATCAAGTGCTATGCGGTCGTAAAGGGAAGTTGCTGGCTGTCGCTGAAGGACAACGGCGTACCGATCCGATTGACCGCGGGCGACTGCTTTGTGCTGCCGAGCGGCCGCACGGTGGTTATCGGCAGCGGTCCGGATGTGCCTGCAATGCGGGCCAGCGACATCCTCGACCCGAACCGGAGCGGCGAGGTCGTCACCTGCAACGAGGGTGGCGACACCTATCTGGTCGGCAGCCGGTTCGAGGTGAACAGCCGTCATGCCGAAGTGCTGCTGCGCACCCTTCCGCCGCTCATCCGGGTCGAGACGTCGCACGATCAGGCGAAGCTCCGCTGGTCCATCGAACTGATGATGGAGGAGCTGCGCGATGCCCGGCCGGGATCCTCGCTGGTCGCCCAGCATCTGTCACACATGATGCTCGTGCAGGCGCTCCGCCTTTACCTGAAAGAAGGGGCAGAGAACGATATCGGCTGGTTCGCCGCCCTTGCCGATCCACAATTGAGCGCGGCGCTGGCCGCGATGCATGCGGAACCGGCCCATCCCTGGACCCTGCCGGGCCTTGCCCGGCACGCCGGCATGTCACGCTCCAGCTTCGCGGAGCGGTTCCGTGCAAGGGTCGGCGAAACCCCGATCGCCTATCTGACGCGTTGGCGCATGATGCTCGCCGGCGAACGGCTTTCCAACAGCCGTGACAGGATCGCGGATATTGCCACATCTCTCGGCTATATGTCGGAGCACGCCTTTAACACCGCCTTCAAGCGGACAATGGGCTGCTCCCCGCGGCGCTACGCCCGGGAGGCGGCAGGCATCGCGCCGCTTTGACCGCGAAGCTGTCAGCCTTCCGGCAAGCTCTCAGTGGCCACTCTTCGATCCAGTTGGCCATTGAGCTTGCCGAAGATCCGCTCCAGCGCCTCGTGGTCGGCATCGTCCAGCACACCCATTAGGTCGCGCTCGAAGCCGGTCGCGAGCGGGACGATCTGGCGGTAGACGGCCCAGCCCGCGTCGCTCAGCGATATCTCCAGCAGTCTCGCGTCTGCCGCATTGCTCGATTTCAGCAGCAGTCCCGCAGCCTCCAGCCGGCTGACCGCACGGCTGACCTTCACCTTGTCGAGATTGACCCTGGCATGAATGTCGCGGACAGAGATCCGCTCCGAGCGGGCGAGATGGGCGATCACCCGCCATTCCGGGATCGAGATCCCGAAGCGCTCGGCATAGAGCGTCGAGAGCGCCTTGCTGACACGGGCCGCGATCACCGCCAGCCGGTAGGGCAGAAAACGATCGAGATCGAGCATGTCGGTTTCGGCGTCAGTCTCTCGGGGCATCGGCAATTGACATTCGTTTCATTTGTAACGATCATGCCCATCCTACGGGACATGACGCCCGGAACCAATCAAAAATCCGGGCCTGAAACAGCGCCCTCCGGGAGGACGAAATGAACAAGGTTTCCGAATCCGCCGGGATGAGCAGCAACCCGCTGACCGGCACCTCGAACGGCTACATGCCGGGCTTCGGCAACGATTTCGAGACCGAGGCCCTGCCCGGCGCCCTGCCGCAGGGTCAGAACAGCCCGCAGAAATGCGCCTACGGGCTCTATGCCGAGCAGCTTTCCGGCAGCCCCTTCACCGCGCCGCGCGGCGAGAACGAACGCAGCTGGCTTTACCGCATCCGCCCCTCGGTGAAGCACACCGCGCGCTTCGCCCGCGTGTCCGTCGACGGCTGGAAGACCGCGCCGCACCAGCCGGACCACGGCCTGCCGCTCGGCCAGTACCGCTGGAACCCGGTGCCGGTGCCCGGCGCACCGACCGACTTCGTGCATGGCATCCGGACGATGACCACGGCCGGTGACGTCAATACCCAGGCCGGCATGGCGGTGCATGTCTATGCCTGCAACGCGGACATGAATGACGATTACATGATGAACGCGGATGCGGAGCTGATGGTCGTGCCGCAGCTCGGCCGCATCGAAATCTTCACCGAGCTCGGCCGCATGACCCTCGCGCCGCGCGAGATCGCCATCGTGCCGCGCGGCATGATCTTCAAGGTGACGCTGCTGGACAAGGAAGCGCGCGGCTATATCTGCGAGAATTACGGCGCCAAGTTCACCCTGCCCGGCCGCGGCCCGATCGGTGCCAACTGCCTCGCCAATCCGCGCGACTTCAAGACGCCGGTCGCGGCCTACGAGGAGAAGGAGACGCCCTGCCGCCTGATCGTGAAATGGTGCGGCAGCTTCAACGTCACCGAGATCCCGCACTCGCCGCTCGACGTGGTCGCCTGGCACGGCAATTACGCGCCCTTCAAGTACGACCTGACCACCTTCTCGCCGGTCGGCGCGATCCTCTTCGACCATCCGGACCCGTCGATCTTCACCGTGCTGACCGCGCCGTCCGAGACGCCGGGCACCGCGAACATCGATTTCGTGATCTTTCCGGAGCGCTGGATGGTCGCCGAGCACAGCTTCCGGCCGCCCTGGTACCACCGCAACATCATGTCGGAATTCATGGGCAACATTTACGGCGCCTACGACGCCAAGCCCGAGGGCTTCGTTCCGGGCGGGATGAGCCTGCACAATTGCATGCTGCCGCACGGGCCGGACACCCAGGCCTTCGAGGGCGCCTCGAATGCGGAACTGAAGCCGCACAAGCTGGCCGACACCATGGCCTTCATGTTCGAGACCCGCTTTCCGCAGCACCTGACGGAATATGCCGCCAAGGAGGCCCCGATCCAGGACGATTACATCGGCTGCTGGACCGGCCTCGAGAAGAAGTTCGACGGAACACCGGGCATCAAGTAGCGACTGGCATCAAGTGATCATGCGAAGCTGGCTTCCGTCCGCCAACGCGGCCGACACCGACTTTCCGGTCCAGAACCTGCCGTACGGCGTCTTCTCCCACGGTTCCGACGCGCCGCGCTGCGGCGTGGCGATCGGCGACCGGGTGCTCGACCTCGCGGCGCTCGAAGCCGACGGACTGCTGCCGACGGGCGCTGATCCGGTCTTCGCGGCGTCCGAACTGAACCCCTTCATGGAACGCGGTCCGGGGGTCTGGGCCGAGGTCCGCGCGCGCCTGACCGATCTCCTCCGCGAGGGCGGCGACGGCGCGGTCCGGCAGAAGGAGGGGCGCTACCTGCGTCCGCTCTCGGCCGTGACCCTTTACCTCCCCTTCCGGGTCAGCGAGTACACCGATTTCTATGCCGGCAAGCAGCATGCCTTCAATGTCGGCACCATGTTCCGGGGCCCGGAGAACGCGCTGCCGCCGAACTGGCTGCATATCCCGATCGGCTATAACGGCCGCGCCTCCTCCGTTGTCGTCAGCGGTACGGACTTCCACCGTCCCGAGGGCCAGCTGAAGCGGTCGGATCAGGGTGAGCCGGAGTTCGGCCCGAGCAGGCGGCTCGATATCGAGCTTGAGATGGGCGCCGTCGTCGGCACCGGCAGCCGCTTCGGACAGCCGGTCAGCGTGGCGGAAGCCGACGAGATGATCTTCGGCTACGTGCTGCTGAACGACTGGTCGGCGCGCGACATCCAGGCCTGGGAGTACCAGCCGCTCGGCCCCTTCCAGGGCAAGGCCTTCTGCACCACGATCTCGCCCTGGGTGGTGACGAAAGCGGCTCTCGAACCGTTCCGCACCCCGACGCCGGAGCGCGAGCGCAAGCTCCTGCCCTATCTCGAGGAACCGGGGCCGCTGCTTTACAAGATCGAGCTTGAGGTTGCGCTGACGCCGGCGGGCTCCGACGAGGAAACGGTGATCAGCCGGACGAACTACGACACGATGTACTATTCCGCCGCCCAGCAACTGGCGCATCACAGCAGCAGCGGCTGCCCGATGCGGACCGGCGACCTGCTCGGCTCCGGCACGATCTCGGGCGAGACGCCGGACAGCTATGGCTCGCTGCTGGAAATGAGCTGGGGCGGCAAGACGCCGATCGATCTGCCGGGAGGTGTCACGCGCAGCTTCCTCGAGGATGGCGATCGCGTCACTCTCAGGGGACATGCCGAAGGCAAGGGCTACAGGATCGGTTTCGGAGACTGCACGGGCAAGGTATTGCCCGCGCGCACCTAAGAACAAGAAGAGAGCAAACGGGAGGACGGCCAGATGGCCAAGCAATTCGCGTCCATGGGCGACATGGCGGAAAAGAAGATCACCTTCAGCGAGATCGGCCGGGACATCTGGGCCTTCACCGCGGAGGGCGATCCGAATACCGGCGTCATCATCGGCGACGACAGCGTGATGATCGTCGACGCGCAGGCGACGCCGCGCCTCGCGCACAAGGTGGTGGAGAAGATCCGCTCCGTCACCGACAAGCCGATCAAGTATGTCGTGCTCTCGCACTATCACGCCGTCCGCGTGCTCGGCGCCTCGGCCTACGGCGCGGAGCAGATCCTCGCCTCCGAGAAATGCCGCGCTATGGTCGCCGAGCGCGGCCAGGAGGACTGGGACAGCGAGTTCGGCCGTTTCCCGCGCCTCTTCCAGGGCCATGAATCGATCCCCGGCCTGACCTGGCCGACCATGACCTTCAAAGAGAAGATGACGGTCTATCTCGGCAACCGCCGGGTCGACCTGATGCATCTCGGCCGCGCGCATACCGCCGGCGACATCGTCGCCTGGGTGCCGGACGCGCGGGTGATGCTGACCGGCGACATCGTCGAGTACAAGGCCGCCTGCTATTGCGGCGACGGCCATTTCAGCGACTGGGGCCAGACCCTCGACAATATCAAGAGCTACGACCCGCTCGCCATCGCACCGGGCCGAGGCGCCGCGCTGGTCGGTGTCGAGCAGGTCGATGCCGCGCTCGACTTCACCCGCGACTTCCTCCTGAACACCTACCGCCCGGCAGCCGCCGTCGCGGCGCGCGGCGGCTCGCTGAAGGAGGCCTGGGACGCGGTGCGCGCCGCCTGCGATCCGAAATTCAGCGACGTGCCGATCTACGAGCATTGCCTGCCCTTCAACGTGACCCGCGCCTATGACGAGGCGCTCGGCATGGACACGCCCCGGATCTGGACCGCCGAGCGCGACCGGCAGATGTGGGAACAGCTCCAGGGCTAGGAGGGCCGTGCCATGAGCCGGATCTTCGAGCAGCCGCTCTATCCCTACGAACGCGCGCCGGACCAGGATGCGAAAAGCCCGGTCCGGCACCCGGTCGTCGTGGTCGGCGCCGGGCCGGTCGGCCTCGCGCTCGCCGTCGACCTCGCGCTGAAGGACGTGCCGGTTCTCGTCCTCGACGACAACGACAAGGTCAGCCACGGCTCACGCGCGATCTGCTTCTCCAAGAGGACGCTGGAGATCCTCGACCGGCTCGGCTGCGGCCAGCCGCTGGTCGAGAAGGGCGTCACCTGGAACAAGGGCAAGGTGTTCTTCGACGAGCGGCAGGTCTACGAGTTCAACCTGTTGCCGGAGGCCGGCCACCGCCGTCCCGCCTTCATCAATCTCCAGCAGTACCATTTCGAGGTCGGATTGCTTGCGCGCCTGCGCGAGCTGGAGGATGCGGGCAAGCCGGTCGAGATCCGCGGCCGCAACCGGGTCACCCATGTCGAGAAGGACGCGAGTGGCGTCCGCCTGACGGTCGAGACGCCCGAAGGTCCCTACGATCTCGAGGCCGACTGGCTAATCGCCTGCGACGGCGCCAAATCCCCGGTCCGCTCCATGCTCGGGCTCGATTTCCACGGCCGCGTCTTCGAGGACAATTTCCTCATCGCCGACGTGATCATGGAAGCAGAGTTTCCGACCGAGCGCTGGTTCTGGTTCGACCCGCCCTTCAATCGCGGCCAGTCGGCTCTGCTCCACAAACAGCCGGACGGCGTCTGGCGCATCGACCTGCAGCTCGGCTGGGACATCGACCGCGAGAAGGAGATGCGCGAGGAGAACGTGATCCCGCGCCTGAAGGCCATGCTCGGCGAGGAGGCGAAATTCAGCCTCGAATGGGTCTCGATCTATACTTTCCAGTGCCGCCGCATGGAGCGCTTCGCCCATGGCCGCGTGCTCTTCGCCGGCGACAGCGCGCACCAGGTCTCGCCCTTCGGCGCGCGCGGCGCCAACAGCGGCATCCAGGACACGGACAATCTCGCCTGGAAGCTGAAGCTGGTGCTCGACGGCAAAGCGCCGGAGAGCCTGATCGAGAGCTACAATCGCGAACGGGTGCAGGCGGCAGACGAGAACATCCTGAACTCCACCCGCTCGACGGACTTCATCACCCCAAAATCCGAGATGTCCCGGATCTTCCGCGATGCCGTGCTCGATCTCGCCGAGAGCCACGCCTTCGCCCGGCCGCTGGTGAACTCCGGCCGGCTCAGCGTTCCCGCCATACATCACGCCTCGACCCTCAATACGGCCGATGCCCTGCCCGGCGGTCCCGCCCGCACGCGGCCGGGCGCGCCCGCGGCGGATGCGCCGGCAGGCAATGGCTGGCTGCTGGAGAAGGTCGGCGGCGGCTTCACATTGCTCGGCGTCGATGCGGTCGTTCCGGAGACCAGTGACATCAAGGGCGTGCCGCTGCGCGGGATCGCGCTCTCCGCGGACGACGATGCGTCCGGCGCTCTCAGGGAGCGCTATCTCGGCACGGCGACGCAGGCGGTCTATCTCCTCCGTCCGGACCAGCATGTCGCCGGGCGCTGGCCTTCCTACGATCCCCGCGCCGTCGCGGCGGCGGTCGGCACGGCGACCGGAGGCCGAGCATGAGCGAGTTGAAAACCGCACCCAATCTGCAGGACCCCGACGGATTCTATGCCGAACTGCTGGCCGCCCATGAAGGGCTGACCAAGGCCGAGAGCGACGCCCTCAACGCCCGCCTTATCCTGCTGCTGGCGAACCAGATCGGCGAGCGGGATAAACTGAGCGAGGCCCTCGCAGCGGCCCGCGACCTCGACCGGCGGCAGGCCGCGTCGTGAACGGCTCCGGGAGCGACAGCCTCCCCTGGCTGGTCATGGTGCACGGCATGTCGCAGGACCGGCGCATCTTCGACCGGCAGGCGGAAGCCTTTTCGAACACCCACCGGATCCTCGCGCTCGACCTGCTCGGCCATGGCGCCGCATCGGACGCGTCCGGCCCCTTCGGACATGTCGAGTTCTCGAACCATATCCTCGGGCAAATGCGCGCGCACGGCGTCGCGCATGCCCGGTTCTGGGGCACGCACACGGGTGCCGCCGTCGGCCTCTACCTTGCGGCGACGGAACCGCCCGGACTGATCGACGCGCTCGTGCTGGAAGCTCCGGTCATTCCGGGCCGCAATCCCGACGTGGCGAACGAGACGATCGCCCGGGTGCGGCGCATCGCGGCGGAGGCCGGCATGGAGGAGGCGCGCCGCGTCTGGTGGGAGGAGAGCTGCTGGTTCGAGACCATGCATGCCGATCCGGAACGCCGTCGCGCCGTAGAACAGCGTCGGATCGTCGAGGAGTTCAAGGGCCGCCCCTGGACGGACACGACAACTCCGATCGCGCTCGGGGATTTCGGCCCCGCGCTCGCCCGGATCGCAATTCCGGTTCTGATCTATAACGGCAGCCTCGACCACGAGGATTTCCTGAGCATGAGTGCCGAGATCGCCGGACTGGTCCCGGCCTGCGAGACCGCACGGATCGAGGGCGCGGGCGGATTTCCCGCCTGGGAAGATTCCGAAACGGTCAACCAGACAGTAACCGCGTTCCTGAAAAGCCTCTGACTGGGGAGCCTGCGTACGGCCGCGCGCCTTGCACGGCACATTACTAGTTCGGCCGGACCTTCAGCAGCCAGATGGGCGGCGCTCTTCCTGACGTCCGGGTGCCCGTGACTCTTGGGCCGCACAGGTTCTGTAACCGAACGCCCGCCAGGCACCGACGGTCTTTCGAAAAATCTCACCTTTTGGCCGAAATAGTTTCAAATTTTTCTGCTATGAGTCGCTACCCACCAAAACCAACCACAATGGGAGCGAATCATGTCCATTACTAAACTGACGCGCATTCTGTCCCGCGCGACGGTCGCCGCTGCGGCCGTCACCTTTGTCCTGGCTACACCGGACGCCGAGGCAGGCTGCGGGCCGGGGGACTCGGTCTATATCGGGTCGGTCTGCACCACAGCCGCCAATTTCTGCCCGCGCGGCTACTTCGAGGCGTCCGGCCAGCTCCTGCCGATCGAGCAACACCAGGCCCTCTTCTCCTTGCTGGGGTGCGAATGGGGCGGAGATTGCCGGACCACTTTCAAGCTCCCGGACATGCGCGGCCGCGCGGCAATCGGCACCGGTGCGGGGCCGGGCCTGACGCCGATAGAACTCGGCCAATGGCGCGGCGCGGAAACGCACACCATGACCTTGTCGCAACTCCCGACGCACAACCACGCTGCAGCCTTCACGCCCTCGGGCGGCACGCCGCCAACCGGCAAACTGGAAGCCTACAGCGCGCGGGCGGGTTCGGACACGCCAACAGTCGGGGATTTCCTCTCCGGCGGCGGAGGAACACCAATCTTCGGCACCGGAGGCCTCGGCGCCCAGCTCGTCGAGCTGGACGGCCTCACGATCTTCGGCGGGACCCCCGGCGGCGGTACCGTGGCGATCGGCAATGCCGGCCAGTCCCGGCCTTTCAATATTCAGGGACCGGTCATGGCGCTCACCTACTGCATCGCGTGGAGCGGCATCTATCCGCCGCGCGACTGACTTTCCCCCGTGAGCCACACAAGCAAAAGAGGAGCAACCCATGCCCGTCACATTCTTCCGGCGCGCCTCAGCGCGTCTGTTCATGGCGCTCGCCGCGGCCGCCTCCCTGCTGCCAGTCACCGGCGCCAAGGCCGATTGCGGGCCGCCGGATTCGGTCTATATCGGATCCGTCTGCACCACAGCCGCGAAATTCTGCCCGCGCGGTTATTTGCCGCTTTCCGGCCAGATGCTGGCAATTGCACAGAATGACGTCCTTTTCTCCCTGATCGGCTGCGCCTGGGGCGGCGACTGCCGCACCACCTTTAAGCTTCCCGACATGCGCGGCCGCTCGGTGGTCGGCGTGGGCGCCGGGCCGGGCCTGACGCCGATCGAGCGTGGCCAGTGGCGCGGCGCGGAGATCCACACCCTGACCCGTGCCGAGATGCCGACCCATAATCATGCCGCGATTTTCGAGGCGTCGGGCGGAACGCCGATTGCTGGCATTCTCGAAGCCTATAGCGCCCGCGCCGGCTCGGACACGCCGGAAGTCGGAGACTTTGTCTCGGGTGGCGGCGGGGCGCCACTGTTCGGAGCCGGCGGCCTCGGTGCCGAGCTTGTCGAGCTCAACGGCCTCACGATCACCGGCGGCACCCCGGGCGGCGGGGAGGTCACGGTCGGCAATGCCGGCCAGTCCCGCCCCTTTGCCATCGAAGGCCCGGTGATGGCGCTGACCTACTGCATGGTCAACGAGGGCATCTACCCCCCGCGGGAATGACGTCCGCGTATCCGGCACATGAACCGCGCGGGGCCGCCGCGTCCATCGACCGTTGGACCGCCGCCCCGCGCACACGACAAGGCACCCCGACCCATCCATAAACTTTTACGCGCATTTCGCACAACGTTCGCGTAGCTCTGAAATCTACTTAGAATTGTGTCGAGTTGTGACAGTAACTTTCCGAAGATCGCTTGTTAATTAGCCATAAGTTTCATGTTGGTAACTGTTTCTCCATAAACTCTTTCAAATGGAAAGGCCTTGGCACCACATCGAAAACGGCATGGCAGTTTTTGAAATTAAAAAAATTTGCCTATTTATCAATTTGCTGGCCAACTTTTAGATTGAGCAGTACATTGAGCAATACAAGTTCGCCTGAGAGTCATCCTCGCGGCAGCGAACAGACCGTCATCCGGGTTTAGTAAGACGATGCCATCACTGAATACAGTTGTATTCACTGACCATGACGTGTTTAACTCAGACATCTTGCTGTCAGGGTTGACCGGAACAACCCTTGCGCACACCCTCTCGAATTCCGGCACCCCACTCCTAGAAATTGCATCCCGCCTCCAGGGCCTGCGAGATATCGAACGGCTCGTCCTGCTCGCCCACGGCGAACCGGGTTCGATCATTCTGAGCGGCAAGCGGGTCGACACTGAAGCGCTGCTCCAGCACACCCGTACCCTGGACAAAATCAAGGCGGCGTTAGCGCCGGACGCAGAGATCGTTCTGGCGTCCTGTTCCACCGGCGCAGGCAGCGCGGGAGATGCGTTCGTCGAAACCCTTGAACGAGCACTTGGCGCATCCGTATCGGCGGCTGAAACCGACGTCGGCGGCGACGCAGGATGGGCCTCCCTTCCGATGCTTTCGGCACTGTTGGGGGACCGAGCGCTCCGAAGCTATCCGCATCGGCTTTCGAAATTCGATTTCGAGAGCAATATTTCCGGTAACAACTCGACCGCTCTGAAACAAACGGTGGACGGGGTCACGCTTACGATCACCAGGTCCGACGGCGGAACCTTCAAAACCAGTAGCACTGGCGGCGTATCCGGAGTTTTCGCCGACAGCGGAAGCGTGGTCAGTGGCACCGTAACCGTCTCGTTCACCTTCGAAGGCACCAATACGGCAGCGCCTCTGAACGTCACCGCTCTCTCCTATTGGGAAGCGGCAGCCCCTACGGCAACCGGCGGCAATTACGTCATCGACCCGAACACGGCGGCCACGAACGAAGTCATCGCCGAGACCTCTATTTCCGACTTCCATTCCGATCGCACGCCGTCGGGCTGGGATGCGATTTCGTCGTTCCAGATATCCTACTCCAATGGCGGTAACTACTTCGTCGGCCTGGACGAAATCACATTCACCCTGGTCAACTCCGCGACCACCACTGCCGCCGATTTCAGCACGGCGGGGGGGACCACCAATCTCACCCCATCGAGTGTCGTGTTCGGGGCCGGCAACCAGACCCTGACGATCGCCGAGGCAGCTCATGTCAACACTTCGACCGGGGCGACGGCGGATGGCGGCGCCGATACGGACACCCTGGTTCTGGCGCAAACCGGAACCAACTTGGCCACGTCAGGTTTCACACTCTCGAATTTCGAGATCCTGACGCTGAACGACGGCGTCAGCGCCACCATGACCGGGGCGCAGCACGATGCGTTCAGCTCCGGTATCAATGGCACCGGCACGAACACGATCACCCTCGCGTCGGCCGGCGGCGACAGCAACATCACCGGCGATACGGACATCGAGTCCTATGTCCTGAACGATGCCTTCACCTTCACGATCGGCACGGTCGCGCAGAATGTCACGGGTAACGATGGCGCCAGCCAGACGGTGCAGTCGACGAGTTCTGTCGACAATCTGACCGGGACACTGAACGGCGGCGCCGGGCAGACCGACGTGCTGATCCTCGACGACGGCGACAATATCGCCGGCGCCACGATCTCCAATTTCGAGACGCTCGAAGTCGGCGCCGGCTCGGTGACGATGAAGGAAAGCCAGCACGACGGCTTCACCACCATCAACGGCACCGGGACGAACACGATCACGCTCTCGGCTGCTGACAGCGGCGGCGTTGTCACCGGCGACGCGGATATCGAGACTTACAATCTGAACGGCGCCTTCACCTTCACCCTGAGCGCGGTCGGACAAAATGTCACCGGAAGCGCCGGCGACAACCAGAGCGTCGGCTCAAGCGGCTCGATCGACATCCTGACCGGCACGCTCAACGGCGGAACCGGCGGTTCCGATACGCTGGTCGCAGACACCGGCGACGATTTCACCGGCGCCGCACTCAGCAATTTCGAGGTCCTGTCGATCGCGGACGGCGCCACGATCAAAATGACCGCCACCCAACACGCCGGTTTCACCAGCGCGTCGGCCACCGGCACTCAGACGATAAACATCTCCGGCAACGGCGCCGTCACGACCAAGGCTAACATCGAGAACTATTCGATCGGCGACGACACGAACCTCGATGACCGCGGTGTCAACATCAACCATGCCGCCGTCAACATCACCACCACCAGCGCCAACGACATCAACCGATATACGCTCAACAACAATCTCAACTACACCGGCACGATCACCGACGGCGGCCTCGGCGGCCAGCTGACGATGAACGAGTATTCGAGCATCACCCAGGCGACGCTCAACAACATCGTCAAGGTGACGGTCGGCAGCGGCCCCGAAGTCCTGATGACCGCGGCGCAGCACAATGCCTTCGGCACCATCGACGGCGTTGCGGGCTCGAACATCAAGCTGGACTCGGGAAACATCGCGGTCACCGGCGACGCCGACATTACCGGCTACCTCGTCGGCACGAGCTACACCGGAACCTTCACCCTCGGCGCCGCCACGCAGAACTATACCGGCGGCACCGGCAACGACACGCTCAATGCCGGCTCGCTGACCGCGACGGGAACGCTGAACGGCGGAGACGGTACCGGCGACGTCCTGCAGCTCAGCAGCGGCGCGAACATATCCGGCGCCACGGTCTCCGGTTTCGAGAACCTGACGCTCTCCGGCGGCGCATCGGTGACCATGAAGGAGACGCAGCACGACGCGTTCTCCTCGGTCACCGCGCCGGGCGCCGACATCATCACGATTTCGGACGCCACAAACGGCTTCCAGACGGCGGCAGCGGTCGAGAAATACATTCTCGGGGTGGCCAACGCGACCACGATCACCGGCGGCGCGCAGGAAATCACCGGCTCGACCGGAAACGACACCTTCACCTTCCAGGGCCTGACCTATACCGGGACGCTCTCGGGTGGCGCCGGCACCGACGTGATCCAGATGACGACCGGGAGCAACATCTCCGGCGCCAACATCTCCGGGGTCGAGAACCTGACCCTGGCGGGCAACGCCTCGGTCACGATGACCGTGTCGCAGCTGAACACCTTCGCCGGCGGCACGATCAATGCGGGCGGGACCGAGACCGTCACGCTCTCCGGCGACGGCAATGTCTCCACCGTCAGCGCGATCGAGAACTATGTCGTCGGCGACAGCACGGGCAGTTCCCGGACCGTTACCATTACAAATGCCGGGCACAGCGTCAGCGCGACCTCCGACAGCGATGCCGTCACATTCGACGCCGGGGGACTGACCCTCACGGGCACGCTGACCGGCGAAGGCACCGTCAACGACATCCTGTCGATCAGCAACGGCGCGAACATCTCCGGCGCCACGATCTCAGCGATCGAGGATCTGACGCTGGCGAATAACGGCTCCGCGACGATGACAGTAGCGCAGCTGAACGGCTTCACCGGCACGATCACCGCCGCCGGCACCAACACGATCACGCTGACCACCACCGGGACGATCTCGAACAGCAATCTCGCGAATATCGAGGCCATTGCGACGGCCAGCGGTGGCTCCGAGACCATCACGCTTGCAGCCTCGACCGCCTCCGGCAAGACTCTGACTGCGACCGATACCGGCAACGACAAGTTCGTGGTGACCGGTTCCGCCGGCGCGCAAACCGTCACCGGCAGCGCCGGGGCCGATACCATCGACGGCGGCGCCGGGGCGGACACGCTCGGTGGCGGCGCGGGGGTCGACAGCCTCACCGGCGGGGCGGACACCGACCAGTTCACCGGCAGTGCCTCCGATCTGAACGGCGACACAATTACCGACCTCGCCGCTGGCGAGACCATCTTGCTGACCGGCGTGACCGGACTTAGCACCGCGAACGTCCGTTTCAACGGATCGACGCTTGAGATCGATACCGACGCGACGACCTTTGCCGCGCCGGAGGTCACGATCAATACCAGCACGGATCTGAGCAGCACGCTGATCGCCTCCACTGTCGGCGATTCCGGCGGGAACACTCTGATCACCCTTGGCAGCAGCTCCGTTTCCGTCACCAGCACGGCGGCTGGCTTCAACACGACGACCGGAACCAACACCACGCCGGCCTCAGCCCTCGGGTCGACCAGCGACACGCTGACAATCGCGTCCGCGACCCATACGACCGGCTCCACGGCGGACGGCGGGACCGGCACCGATACGCTGGTCCTGTCAGCCGACGGAACCGATCTCACCCAGCTGACGACGCTGACAGGCTTCGAGACCCTGACGCTCGGCAACAATGTCGGCGCGACAATGTCGGAGAGCCAGCATGACGCCTTCACGACGATAAACGGCGGCACAGGCACCGAGACGATCACGCTGAGTTCCGCCAACGGCGACGGCAACGTTACCGGCGATGCGGACATCGAGACCTACAACCTCAACGGTGCCTTCACCTTCACGCTCGGCGCGGCCGGCCAGAACGTTACCGGCGACGCCGCCTCCAGCCAGACGGTGAAATCCTCGGCCTCGATCGACACGCTGACCGGAACGCTGAACGGCGGCACGGGTCAATCGGACACGCTGGTTCTCGATACGGGCGACAATATTTCCGGTGCGACGGTCAGCGGATTCGAGAACCTGACCCTCGATTCGGGCGCTTCGGTCACGATGACGGCGGCGCAGCTGAACGGCTTCACCGGCACCGTGACCGCGGCAGGAACGGAGACCGTCACCCTGACGAGCGGCGGGTCCGTCACCGGCGCGAACCTCTCCGCCATCGAGACACTGGCGACGGCAAGCGGCGGGTCCGAGACCATCACGATGACCGCCGCGCAAGCTGCAGGCACCACGCTGACCGCCACCGATGCGGCCAGCGACCATTTCGTGGTGACCGGCTCGGCGGGCGCGCAGAACATTACAGGCAGCGCCGGCGCCGATACCATCGATGGCGGCGACGGCGCCGACACGATATCCGGCGGCCTCGGCTCCGATCTGATCTCCGGCGGCGCCGGCGGGGACAGCCTGCTCGGGCAGGACGGCGTCGACAGCCTCTTCGGGTTTTCCGGGGACGACTATATCGACGGCGGCGCCGGTTCCGACCATCTTGCCGGTGGCGACGGCGGCGACACGCTCAGCGGCGGAGACGGCGCCGATACGATCAGCGGCGACGCGGGCAACGACAGCATCGTCGGCGGCGCGGGGCAGGACGTGCTGATCGGCGGAACCGGCGACGACACCTTCAGCGGCAGCGCGAGCGAGTTCAACGCCGATACCATCAGCGGGATCGCGGCCGGCGACCAGATCGTCATCTCCAACGCGGATCTGAGCACGCTCAGCGGCACGACGCTTGGCACAAGCATCGAACTCGGCGGCGGCAGCATCCTCAATATCGCGGACTCGCCGTCGAACCTCACCATCACGGCGACCGTCACCGGCGGGAACTCAACCCTTACTTTCGCCGCCCCGGCATCGAATAACGGCGGCGGCGGCGGCAACGGGTCCTCCGGTCCTGTGGTTGTAACCGACAATCCCTCGGACACCTCGACGGGCGGAGCGCGCACGATCACGAACAACGGCTCGACCTCCGGCTCGGCCGCGATCGTGCAGAACACCGGCAATAACGGCAACGTGGTGACCGCCACGCTGCCTCCCTCGGTCTCTATTTCCTCCTCCGGGCCTTCGACTGCCCAGACGGCGGAGAGCGCCCAGACCACTCTGGTCAGCGCGATCCAGGCGCGGAACTCGACATCGGAGGCCCCGCTGACTGGCGGCGCACGAACCTTCCTGAACAATCTAGGTGCAACGACCACGCTCGACGTCAGGACCGTCATCCCGACCACGACGAGCAGCACAACGAGCGATCCCATTGTCATCACCGGCACCAGCAATGCCGGCCAATCGGAAGCCTTCGTCATCGATATGCGCTCAATGCCCTCCGGCTCGACCCTTCAACTCGACAATATCGAGTTCGCATCGGTGATGGGGCAAAGCACGATCACCGGCGGCGCGGGCCAGAACTATGTGACCGCCGACGACGCCAGCCAATTCATCTCGCTCGGTGCGGAAGACGACACGCTGGCAGGCGGCGGCGGCGCGGACACCGTCGGTTCCGGGTTCGGCGAGGACATCGTCTATGGCAACCAGGGCGCGGACTCGGTGTTCGGCGGCGGCGGCATGGACACGGTCTATGGCGGCCAGGACGGCGACACGGTGCTCGGCGACAACGACAATGACTGGGTCTACGGCAACAAGGGCGACGACACGCTCCTCGGCGGCAACGGCGACGACCGGCTGTTCGGCGGGCAGGACAACGACATCGTCTACGGCAATACCGGAAACGACAGCATCTCCGGCAATCTCGGTAACGACACGCTCTATGGCGGCCAGGGCAACGACCTGGTCTCCGGCGGAGCGGGAGCGGACATCATTGTCGGCAACAAGGGCGACGATACGCTTTCCGGCGGCGAGGGTGCCGATACCTTCATATTCGAGTTCGGCGGCGGGAACGACCAGGTCGCCGACTTCCAGGCGGGCACCGACACGCTCGCGCTGCAGAACGGGCTCGGTATCACGGGCGGGGTCGAGACGAACGGCAGTACCACCGTCACTTTCTCCGACGGCGGCACAGTGACGGTCATCGGCGTCAGCAAGACCGATCTCGCCGCGGCGACCGGCTGGGATCTCGGATAGCGACATCCCCGCGCACAACAGGCGTCACCCCGGCACAGGCCGGGGCGACGTTGGACGATGGTTCAGTCTTCCATGTGCGGATAGGGCTCTCCCTCGCCGCCGACGGAACGGGTGAAGATCTGGATGCCGTCTTCGCTCGTCCGGACGATGCCGATATCCGGGTTCTCGTCGACGAAGTCCACCTCTTCCCGGGCTTCGAAGCTCAGATAGACCTGATGGTTGAAGGCCCGCTGCAGGTAGAACGGGATGCCGCGCCAATGCCCCGCGATCGGGCGGTGCACATGGCCGAACAGCATCTGGTCCGGCCGGCGCTTCTGCAGGACCTCGAACAGCGCTTCTCCGTCACGCAGCTTGATCCGGTCCATCGGCGGAATGCCGAGATCGAACGGCGGGTGATGCACGGCGACAATCACCTGCTTGTCCGAAGGCACGGCGCCGAGCTCGCGGTCGAGCCAGGAGAGCCTGACGTCACAGAGTCGACCCTCGTGATCCCCCGGTTCGTCATTCAGGCTGTCGAGGCAGATCACCCGCGCGCCCTCTACGTCAAAGGAGAACTGGATGAATCCGCCCTCGATTTCGGGCGCGTCGGGGAACACCTTGCGGAAAGGCGCCCGGCTGTCGTGATTGCCCATCATCAGCAGGACCGGCATCTCCAGCGGAGCCAACGCCTCCTTGAGCGTCTCGTAGGCCGCCTCCTCGCCGTGATGGGCGAGGTCGCCGGTCAGGAGCACGGCTTCCGCGTCGGTGTGAAAGCGGCGGATCAGCTCGATTCCGGCGCCGAGCCGCTTCTTCGGGCTGGTCCCGTAGAGCAGGCGGTCGCCCGGGACGAAATGTGTGTCGGTGATCTGGATGAAACTCATGGGACGCTCGGTCCTCCCCTGACCCAATGGCACTCAAAGCATGTCGCGAAAACGGGGCCGGGCCAACGGACGAATGCCGCTGGCCCGACCGGGAAAGTTACTCCGGCAGCATGTCGCCGACTTCGGCGACCAGATCGCTCTGCAGCGCCGCCATATCGTCGTTCTCGCCGGTGACGATCGACTCGATGCCGTCATAGATCACCTGGGTGACCGCAAGGCCCTTGTCGCCCGGATAGGCGAGCCAGTCGCGCAGCAGCGGGAGCTGGCGCACGGCGGTCTCCTTGTTCGGGTTCCGCTTGTAGAAGTCCGCGAGGATGATCTCGTTCGCGGCCTTGTTCGGCGGCATGTAGCCCGTGGTCTCGGCCACCGCGGCGGCGCCGAGGCCCGAGGTGATATATTTCAGGAAGGTCCAGGCCGCCTGCAGGCGCTCCGGGTCCTCCGATTGGGAGACCAGAAGGGCGGCGTTGCCACCGGCCGGGAGACCCTGCGGCTTGCCGTTGATGCCCGGGAACTCGTTGGTCTTCAGCTCGAAGTCGCCTTTCGCGCGCTCGACGGCGCCGAGGGCGGAAGTGGACCAGAACATCATGCCGATCTCACCCGCGGAGAAGGAGGCCAGCGCATCTTTCCAGGACAGGTTCTGCATCTCGCAGCCCCGGAAAATCTTCTTCATGGTCTCGAGCGCGGTCAGGCCGGCCTCGCCGTCGAAATTGACCTTGTTGCCTTTGACGATCGGCTCGCCCTGATCCCACATCAGCGCCTGCACGAACCAGTTGCCGGTGATGTTCCAACCCCAGAAGACCGGGTTCTTCACGCCGTTGGCGCGCATGGTCTGGCAAAGCTCGACGACCTCGTCCCAGGTCTGCGGCAGCTTGTCGGAGCCGGACTTGCGGACGAGATCCATGTTGTAATAGCCGACCGGCAGCGAGACCGAGAACGGCAGGCCATAGACCTGGTTATCGAAGGTCGAGAGGCTCAGCATCGCCTTGTGATAGCCGTCCTTCTCGAAGTCGGCTTCCTTGGCGATGAACGGCTCGAGCGATTTCGCGATGCCCTTCTCGACCAGGACGGCCTGGCGGTTCAGTCCCTGCATGGTGACGTCCGGAAGATCGCCGGAGACGGCCTCGCGCAGGATCGTGTTGGTGCCGTCCTCGTAGCTCTCGTAAGTGGCGCGGAACTTCACCTGGATCTCTGGGTGCTCCTTCTTGAAGCTCTCCATGATCTTCTCGTAGGTGACGTCGAACAGGTGGCTGTAGGGATAGCCCACCTCGATCTCGACGGCGCCGGCCGGCGCCGCGTAGAATGCCGCGGCGGCGGCCATTGCAAACAGACGTTTCATGCCGTAACTCCTCAATGTTGATGCGCGCGGCCAAGTGCTTCCAGATGCCTTCGTCCGCTTCGCACGGCGTCCCCGTTGCAGGGACGAATGGGCGGCTCCCATTGCCGTGGGAGCCGCCGACCTCACCCTCCCGTCACTTCATTCCCGTGAGCGTGATTCCCTCGATGAAGCGTTTCTGAGCCATCAGGAACGCAACGATGAGCGGTGTGACGATGATGGTCGCGGTCGCCATCATCGGTCCCCAGTAGGAGCCGTCGCCGTCCCCCTTGAACTCGCGCAGGCCGAGCGGCGGCGTGTAGAGGTCGCGGTTGCCGGTGATCACCACCCGCGGCCAGAAATAATCGTTCCAGTGCGCAACGACGGAGAAGATCGCGAAGGCCAGGAGCGCCGGGATCGCGGTCGGCAGCATCACCTTCCAGACGATGGAGAACTCGTTCATGCCGTCCATGCGCGCGGCATCGATCAGGTCGTCCGGTACCGTCTTGAAGAACTGCCGCATCAGGAAGATGCCGAAGACCGAGATCGTCCAGGGAACCACGAGCGCCGCGTAGGTGTTCGTCATCCCCGCCTTCGCCAGCATGATGTAGAGCGGCAGGGCGATGGCATGGACCGGGATCAGCAGGCAGAACAGCACCATGCCGAAGACGACGTCGCGGCCCCAGAACTTGAGCTTAGAGAGCGCGTAGGCGCAGGGCAGTGCGACCAGCACCTGGATGAAGAAGATCGACGCGGTGACGATCACGCCGTTCAGCAGGTAGCGGAGCAGCGGCGCCTTCTTGAAGGCCTGCGTGTAGTTGTAGATAACCGGCGTTTCGACACAGTCCTCCCGCGCGTTACCGAGCTTGACGCAGTACTCGTCGACCATCTGCTCCTGGGCGCCGAAGAAGCCCCCGGTATTGGTCTCGATCTCGCGCGGCGATTTCAGCGAATAGCTGACCATCACGTAGAAGGGCAGGATGACGATCAGGGCGCCGAGGATGAGCACGGCGTGCTTCAGCGCCTCCGAAAAGGGCGAGGATTGGCCGATCATGAGTAATGCACCCTTCTCTCGACCAGCCAGCGCTGTGCCAGGGTCAGCAGGAGAACGAAGACAAGGAAGACGACGGTGATCGCGGCGCCGATGCCGATCAGGTTGTGCTTGATCGCCTTTTCGTAGATCGCGAACATCATCACGTAGGTGGTCTTGGACGGACCGCCCTGGGTGATGGCCTCGACGGTGTCGAACACCTGGAAGGACCGGATGGTGGCGATGGTCACCACGAAGACCGTGGTCGGCCCGAGCATCGGCCAGGTGACGAGACGGAACCGGTCCCAGGCGCTGTCGGCCCCGTCCATGGCCGCCGCGTGATAGAGCTCGCGGGGAACAGAGGTCAGGCCGGCAAGGTAGAGCACCATATTGAAGCCGAAACCCTGCCAGATGCCGATGAAGCAGACGGTCCAGATGGCATAGTCGCGGTCGCCGAACCAGAGCGGGAAGTTGCGGGCGCAGCCCGCCGCATACCAGTCCGAAATCTCCTCCAGGAAACCGCCGCAGCCGGACGCGAGGACCTTGTTGACGATCCCGATGGTCGGGTGGAGGGAGAATTCCCAGACGATCGCCATGGCGAGCAGTGCGGCCATGACCGGCAGGAAGTAGATCGTCTTGTAGATATCGCCGAAGCGTTTCAGCGAGTTGATCAGCAACGCCGCGCCGAGGCCGAGGCCGATGGAGACCGGGACGACGACGAGCACGTAGATCGCCGAGGCGGTCAGCATCTTCGTGTAGGTCGAGCGCGAGAACATCTTCTCGTAATTCTCGGTACCCACCCATTCGAAGCCCGGATTGCCGAGGCTGTAATCGGTGAAAGACAGCGTTGCCGCGATCAGGACGGGGGCGATGAGGATCACCAGCATCAAGACGATCGCCGGCGCCACGAAGAGGTAACCGGCGAGGCTTTCTGCGGTCAGCAGTTTGCGGCGGACCGGGGCTGGCCGCTCCATGGCGGGGGCGGTTGCGACATCGACCGCCATCTCAGGTCTCCCGGAAACGCAAGCGCAGGTGATCCGCGCCGAAGGCCATGGCGGTGCCGGATTTCGGGCGGACGTGAATATCCGCACCGATGGAGAGCGCGGCGGCCAGTTCCGGCGCCGCACGGGCGATCACCCGCTGTCCCCCGCCATTGACATGGCCATGCAGGAAATAGTCGGAGCCGAGATTTTCCTTGTGACTGACACGGAACGGCCAAGCGTCCACCGCGCCACCCCCGACAAGCACATCCAGATGCTCCGGCCGGACGCCTATGGAGAGTTCTTTGTGCGCCCCACCGAGACGGCGTTTGAGAGGGATCCCGTGCGCCACCACGCGGCCGTCCGCGTCGGCCTCACCGTCGAGCATGTTGATCCTCGGGCTGCCGATGAACTCCGCCACCCGGCGGTCGGCGGGGTCGCGATAGATCTCGTCCGGCGCGCCGAGCTGGAGGATATCCCCGTCCATCATCACCGCCATCCGGTCGGACATGGTCAGGGCCTCTGCCTGATCGTGGGTGACATAGATGAAGGTGGTCTTCAGCGCGTGATGGAGCTCCGCCAGTTCCGAACGCATATGGACGCGGAGCGCGGCATCGAGGTTGGACAAGGGCTCGTCCATCAGGAAGGCGACCGGCTTACGGACCATGGCGCGGCCGAGCGCGACGCGCTGGCGCTGCCCGCCGGAGAGTTGCCCCGGCTTGCGGTGCAGCAGGTGTTCGATCTTCAGGGTCTCTGCCGTCTCGCGCACGAGGCCGCGCAGAGCTCTTAGCTTCTCTCCGCGCCCCGGCAGCGCGGCCCCCAAGAGCGGCATGCGCTCCCAATGGGTCATGTCCCGGAGGCGCAGCGGCGTCTCCATGTTCTGCTGCACCGTCAGATGCGGATAGAGCGCATAGGACTGGAACACCATGGCGAGGTCGCGCCGGCTCGGGCGGACGTGATTGACGACGCGTCCGCCGATACTCACGTCGCCGGATGTCTGGCTTTCCAGCCCCGCGATGATGCGGAGCAGGGTGGATTTTCCGCAGCCGGAGGGTCCGACAAGGGTGAGGAACTCGCCATCCGCGATGTCGATGTCGAGCCCGTTCAGGACCCGCGTCGTGCCGTAATTCTTCTCGATGCCCGAAAGCGTGATGCGCGCCATGTGGCCTGCCCCGGTTAATGCGATCCGGAGCCAGCACTAGCAAACATCGTTTACGCGGAAATGACGTCATATTAGCGCTGCTAATATCTCGAACAGAATAGCGGCCGCCTGGAGAGCCCGGCCCGCGGGACCCGCAGTCGCTGAGACCGGCTATCGCCCTGCCCGGAAAAGGAAATGTGCGAATACCCGGGCGTCCAGACCGTCACACAAAGTTCAAGCCGGGCGCGTGGACTCCACAAGCCTGACCGCCCCCGGCAGCGCAGCTTCAAATTTCCGTAATGGGATTTCTGGTCAAATGGCCTCCACCGCGCGCCGCCTGAAACGGATCGCGGACCAGTTTCAGGGCGATTACCCTATGCATCGAGATCTCAAGCCGAGCCCATACCAGATTGCCGCCTTTACCCAGGCCGCACGGGATCGCAGTTTTTCCAAGGCGGCGAAGAACACCGGCGTCACCCAGTCCTCGATCACGCAGCATGTCGCCAAACTGGAACGGGCGATGGGCGTGCAACTGTTCCAGCGCAAGCGCGAGGGCCTGGAGCTGACCCGGGCGGGGCGCGAACTGTTCGAGATCTCGGACCGTCTGCGCTCGCTGGAACAGCAGGTGGAAGAGAAGCTGCAGGATTATGGCGGGCTCGCCACCGGCCATCTCCGGATCATCGCCAACGCCCCGAGGCCGGTCATGCCGGTTATCGCGCGCTACGGCGCCCAATATCCGAAGGTCGAGATCGAGTTCAGCCTCTGCAGCCGGACCGAAGCGCTTCGCCTGCTGAACGAACGCGAGGTCGATATCGCCGTGATCGTCACCGAACCGGAGGAGGACGGGCTCAGCGTCGAGAAGATCGGCACCACGCGGTACAAGGCCTTCGTGCGCCGGGATCACCCGCTCGCCGGCCGCGGCACGGTCTCGCTTCGGGAACTGGCGGGCGAGACCATCATCCTTCCGGAAGAAGGCTCGCTCACGAAGAGTTTGGTGATGGAGCGCGCTTCGCTACACGGGATCGAACTGACCTCGACCGTCCGCACTCATTCCTTTCCGATGGTGAAGGAAGCGGTGCTTCACGGGATCGGCGTCGGGTTCCTGCTGGAAGAAGCCCAGTATCCCTCCGCCAACCTGACCTCTCTCGAGGTCGCGGAAATTCCGGACATTTTCAGCGTCTGCCTGATAACGCCGGCGGAAAAGCGCAATCTCCGCCTGATCTCGAGCTTCTGCGATACGTTGCTCGATGCGGTCTGATCGCGTTGGCGCGGCAGGACCGGGCGGTCAACGCGGGAGAGAACGCAGCCGGACATCGCCGGCTGCGTGTTTGCGGGAGGCTTTTGGCGTGATCCGCGGCCTCACTCGCCCGGCATCGATCCGTTGCCGTGCCCGGACATGCCTCCCGAGACTTCCTCGGTCGACTCCTCGGCCAGCTCCTCCGGCAGCACCAGGTTCAGCACGATGGCGATGAAGGCCGCCGGCAGCAGCCCGGAGGTCATCAGGATGCGGAGCGTGTCCGGGAGATACTGCACCGCCTTCGGCTCGAGCTGCAGGCCGAGGCCGACGGAAAGCGCAATGGCGAAGATCACCATGTTGCGCCGGTTCCAGTGCACGTCGCTCAGCATCGAGATGCCGGCCGCGACCACCATGCCGAACATGACGATCACGCCGCCGCCCAGCACCTCGATCGGGATGGTGCGGATGATCGCGCCCACTTTCGGCACCAGCCCGCAGACGATCAGGAAAATCGCGCCGTAGGTCACCACGTGCCGGCTCATCACGCCGGTCATCGCCACGAGGCCCACATTCTGGCTGAAGGAGGTGTTCGGCAGGGCGCCGAAGAAGCCGGCCACCGCGGTTCCGATACCGTCGGCATAGGTCGCGCCCTGGATCTCCTTGTCCGTCGCTTCGCGTCCGGCGCCGCCCTTGGTGATGCCGGACACGTCACCGACCGTCTCCACCGCGGAGACGAAGGCCATCAGGCAGAAGCCGATGATCGCGGCGGCGGAGAACTCGACGCCGTATTTGAACGGCTGCGGCAGGGCGAAGAAGGCCGCACGCTCCCAGGATCCGCCGATCGCCGACAACGGCAGCATGCCGATGGCGATGGCATAGACATAGCCAACCAG
The DNA here is from genome assembly GCF_014904705.1 of Nisaea sediminum. Taxonomy (NCBI): domain Bacteria; kingdom Pseudomonadati; phylum Pseudomonadota; class Alphaproteobacteria; order Rhodospirillales; family Thalassobaculaceae; genus Nisaea; species Nisaea sediminum. The sequence goes on along the minus strand of NZ_JACZCQ010000009.1, from coordinate 31,289 downwards.
GAGACCGATCAGGACAGCGGAGATCGAGAGCATCCCACGGGCGAAGAACTTGAGGCCGAGGGTCACCAGGATGACGATGACCGCGGCGGACCAGTTCATGAGCGAGCCGTATTCCGGCTTGTCCATCGCGGGGACCCCGCCGGCGGCGTACTGGATGCCGACCTTGACCAGGGCGAGGCCGATCAGCGTGACGACGAGGCCGGTCACCAGCGGCGGCAAAGCAAAGCGGATGCGCCCGATCACCGTGCCGAGCAGGGCATGGAAGATGCCGCCGACGATGACGCCGGTGAAGAGCGCGGCGAGCCCGTCGACGCCCTTGCCCGCGACCAGCGGGATCATGATCGGCAGGAAGGCGAAAGAGGTGCCCTGCACCACCGGAAGCTTCGCGCCCACCGGTCCGAGCGAGATGGTCTGCAGCAGGGTCGCGATGCCGGCGAAGACCATCGACATCTGGATCATGTAGAGCAGTTCCGGGAAGTCCGGCGAATTGGAGCCGAAGCCGAAGCCGGCGGCGCCGGCGACGATGATCGCGGGCGTCACGTTCGAGACGAACATTGCCAACACATGCTGGATCCCGAGTGGGACGGCCTTGGCGGGCGGCGGTGTATAGTCCGGATCACGAAGCTGATCGGGCGTGCCGATCGAAGAACTGGTCATAGGCAGGTCCCCCGTTCATTAGAGTGAACTTCCCCCCGGCCGCGTCTCTTACCGCCCAACTCACCTTCTCCGAGCATGGGCGGCCCGCGCGATCACCTAAAAATTTCCGTAACACAGTTTCCGGGGAAAGAGAATTCACCGCGTGAGGTGTTACCTGCCGATTAACGGGGCAGTGAAGACCTGCCCGAACTTGGCCGCAAAACGCCCGCGATCACTTTGACCGTCATTCGGCCGCACTCCAGGAATTCGCCTATGTCGCGTAGGGGCCCTTGCGGGCATTTCTCAAGCTCGCTTGGCCGTTTCGGTCCGAAGCGGTTCAGATCCGTCATAAAGAAGCATGCCGCCCGGATCGCCTTCTGATAGAATATTATAGTGTGCTATTTGCTTTTCTTTAACTCAAATGCCCGACATTCCGCGTCGCATCTTCATTGGAATTGTGGACCGTAGAATGAGTCTTGCACGTCAGATCCTGCTCCTTGCCCTGATTCCTGCATTGTTTGCCCTCGTGATTGTTGGTGGCCTGTCCGTCTACGAGTCGAGCAACACATTGCGGCACGAGGCGGAGGAACGCTTGGGCGCTATCGATGAAATCCGCCGACAGCAGCTCTCCGATTATCTGCAGAACATTCGCGATGACCTGCAACTCTATGCAGGCAGTCCCCTCACCGCCCAGGCGGCAAAGGATTTTGCCGCCGCCTGGCAGGATCTCGGCGGTGATCAGCGCGCGACACTTCAGAAGCTGTACATCACGGATAATCCCAATCCGACCGGGCAGAAGGAGAAGCTGGACGATGCCGGCGACGGCTCCGTCTATTCGTCCCTGCACCGCACGTATCATCCGGTCTTCCGCGAGCTTCTGCAGAAGCGCGGATATTATGACGTCTTCATTTTCGATATGTCCGGGGATCTGGTTTACAGCGTCTACAAGGAGCTCGACTACGCCACGAACATGAACACCGGCCAGTGGAAGGAGACCGATCTCGCCAATGCTTTCCGAGCAGGAGCGAAAAAAATCGACACGGCCGATCACAGTTTCTTCGATTTCCGTCCGTATGCACCGAGTTACGACGCGCCGGCGAGCTTCATTTCGGCCCCCATCGTGGAGAACGGAAAGACGATCGGGGTCCTGTCCTTCCAGATGCCGGTCGACCGGCTGAACGAGCTGCTTTCGAATCAGGAAGGGCTCGGCGAAACCGGAGAAATCATGGTTATCGGCCAGGATTTTCTCGTCCGCAACGACACCACGCTCAACAAAGACGCGATCCTCAAACGCAAGGTCGAGAACGACGCCATCCGCGCCGCTTTTGCCGGAGAATCAGGAATTCATGAAATCGAGACCGGGAACGGCAAGTATATGGCTCATTCCGCCCCGCTTGACTTCCTGGGTACGAGATACGCGTTTCTGGCGATCGAATCGAAGGACGAGATCTTCGCCCCGATCCAGGAAATGCTGCTCACTATTCTGATCGAGATGGCAGTGATCGGCGCCGGCATCTCGGTCGCCGGCTTCTATTTTGGCAACCGTCTTGCCCGACCGATCTCGGAACTCACGCAGGTCCAGGTCGATCTCGCCGGAGGCAATCTCGATGCCTGGGTTCCGGACTACAAATCCCCCAAGGAAGTGGCCGAACTCAGCCAGGCGCTCTACAAACTGAAGCAGGAAAGCCGTGCAGCCGAGAAATATCGCGAGGAGCAGGAGCACTTCCGCATCGAAACGCGTCAGAAGCAGCGCGCCACTATCATGGGGCTCGCCGACAATTTCGAGAGCGCGGTCGGCAGCGTCATTGATGCCCTCTCCTCCTCGGCGACCGAGCTATCGGCCACATCCACCGAGGTCAGCAACACGGCGAACCGGACCGCGTCGCGCTCTGCCTCTGTCCGCGATTCCGCCAATGAGGCCGGGCACGACATCGAATCCGTGACCAACTCCGTCGACGAGGTCAATCAGGCGGTGAACGAAGTCGCGACCAAGGTCGCCGAAACCTCTGCCCTGACGAGCCGGGCCGCCGAACAGGCCGCCGATGCCGCGGAAAAGGTGAACGCCCTGAACGCGGCCAGCGCGAAGATCAACGACATCGTATCGCTGATCGCCGATATCGCCGAGCAGACCAACCTTCTGGCGCTGAACGCGACGATCGAGGCGGCCCGCGCCGGCGATGCGGGCAAGGGCTTCGCGGTGGTTGCTTCCGAAGTGAAGAACCTCGCCTCGCAAACCCAGAACGCGACCGAAGAGATTCGCCAGCAGGTGTCCGGCATGCTCTCCGAGATCGAATCCTCGACCAAAGCCGTCTCCGTCATTACCGAGGCGGCGACGGAGACCAACATGACGATGTCGGCAATTTCAGCAGCGGTCGAGCAGCAGGCCGCGACCACCAGTTCCGTCGCGCATTCGGCCCGCAACGCGCTCGACAAGATCCGCTCCGTGGTCGAGGAGATCAACGCCGTAGCCGACGATGCCATGGGGACCGGCGCGGCGACGGAAGAGCTCCAGGCCTCGGCGGACGAGCTCTCCCGCAATTGCAACCTGCTGACGGGCGAGACCAACAAGTTCATCTCGCATATCCGCGAAGACAGGGAAGAGGAACCCGCCGAAGCCGCCTGACGGACGGCATTGTCGGTCAGGACCGGTTCGCGCCGTCGCCCGACTAACGAAGGATGGGCCCCGCAGTAACGGGGCCTTTTCTTTGAATGGGGGATGAACGCGTTCAGACGGTACCGGACAAAAGGCGCGACCGCAGCAGAGAATTGGCACCCCATAGGGAACCAAAAGGCGCATCAGGTGTTATAATTGGATCATCCCGTCACCCTGAAGGGACCGCGCCATGACCATTCTCCGATTGATCCTGACCATTCTGCTCCCGCCGCTCGGGGTCTTCCTGACGGTCGGGATCGGCGGACATTTCTGGCTGAACATCCTGCTCACGCTCCTCGGCTACATACCCGGTATCGTCCACGGAGTGTGGGTGATCGCGAAACGCTCGTGAACGCCGCCCGGAATCTCTCGGCGGTCTTTCTCACCCTCGGCCTGCTCGCATTCTGTCTTTCCGGAACGGCCGCGGCACAGGAGAAGCCCACCGCCGACGGCGAGATTTCCCCCTCGCCCCAATCGGTCGCGGTCTCTCCCGTGGCCCGCGACGACCAGATCGCCGGCAGGATCGAGAATATTCTCGACGCTACGGGCTGGTACCGCGGTATAGGGGTCAGCGCATCCGACGGCGTGGTCTTTCTCGACGGCGACACGAGCACGGACGAGCGCCGGGCCTGGGCACGCGAGCTAGCATCTAAGACCGAGGATGTGGTCGCGGTGGTCAACCGGATTACCGTCACCCCGGACGTCGACTGGAGCTTCCAGCCCGCTCTCAGGGAGATCGAGTCCCTTTTGCGAAGGGGCTTTGCGAGCCTGCCGCTGATCGCGCTCGCGATCGTCATCCTGCCTCTCGCCTTCTATGCGGCAAAGCTTGTCGCCACCTTGGTCGAGCGCCTGCTGGGCCGGCAGGTCGAATCCCTGTTCCTGCGCGGGATCGTCGCGCGTGTCGCTGCGATCCCGGTCTTCCTGATCGGGCTTTATATCGTTCTCCAGGTCGCGGGCCTGACCCAACTCGCGCTCTCGATCCTCGGCGGCGCCGGGGTCGCCGGCATCATCATCGGCTTCGCCTTCCGGGACATCGCGGAAAACTTCCTCGCCAGCCTGCTGCTCAGCATTCGCCAGCCCTTCCGTCGCGGCGACTATATCTCCGTCGGCGACCAGCAAGGTACGGTGCAGAGCATGAACACCCGCAGCACCCTCCTGCTCTCGATGGAAGGCAATCACATCCAGATCCCGAACGCGGTAATCTTCAAAAGCACGATCGTCAATTACAGCGCGGCCGCGGCCCGCCAGGAATATCTCCAGGTCGGTATCGGCTACGACGTCTCGGTCGCGCATGCCCAGGAGATCATCCGTAAGGTCCTCGTGGAGCATGAAGCCGTGCTCTCGGAGCCCGAGGAGCCGCTCGTGCTGGTCGACTCGCTTGGCGCCGCGACGGTCAATCTCCGCGCCTATTTCTGGTTCGACGGCCACGCCTACTCGGTGTTCAAGGTCCGCTCGGCCCTGCTGCGCCTCGTGAAGAAGGCCCTGATCGAGGCGGATATCTCGATGCCGGACGAGGCCCGCGAAGTGGTGTTCCCGCAAGGCGTCCCGGTGATCGGAATGAGCAGCGCCCCGTCGGGAGCGCCTGCGCCCGTTCAGGTGGTCCCGGCAGAGGAGTCCGGTGCAGCGGTCACGGAGTCCGAGGGCGAGTTGGAAAACGAGACCGAAACCCTCGAGCGCCACGCCGCCACCGCCGACATCCCGGAAGCCGGCGAGGATCTGTTGTCGGAAGAGAAGCGCACGCCATAGCGGCGCGCGTTCCGGCTGGAATCCGGCTTGTCAGACGATGAGGAAACTCTCGGTCCCGAGCTGGGAGGGCGCGACCCCGATCAGCGTGACGGAGTTGCCGGCGCCGAGATCGACGACAGCATTGCCCGCGCCGTCAGAGGTGATGCGGGTCAGCAAGTCGGCCGCGCCGGAGACGCCGGACCCGTTGATCCCCGTCCTCACGCCGAAGATGTCCGCGCCGACGACAAAGTCGACGATCACGTCGATACCATCCCCGTCGCCGAAGCGGAACAGGTCATTACCGTCTCCACCCACAAGCGTGTCGGCCCCGGAGCCGCCGGAGAGCGTGTCCGCCCCGAGATTGCCGCAAAGGGAATCGTCGCCGGCTCCGCCATCGAGCACATCGCGGCCCTGCCCGCCCCAGAGCGTGTCGGCGCCGTCATTGGCCAAGAGGGAATCCGCGCCGAGATTGCCGTAGAGGAGGTCGTTGCCGGCGCCGCCATAGAGCCGGTCGTCGCCGAGATTTCCGCAGAGCGTGTCCGCGTCCATGTTGCCATAGACCAGGTCCGCATCCTGGCCGGAATAGATCCAGTCCGCGTCCTGCCCGCCATAGATCGTATCCTGGCCGGTATTGCCGTAGATGACGTCCAGGCCCTGATTGCCGTAGATCAGGTCGGCACCCTCCTGTCCTCGCAGAAGATCGTTGCCCGCACCACCGGAGATCGTGTCGTCTCCCGCATGACCGGAAACCGTGTCGTTGCCGCCGAACACCTTGATCGTGTCCGCAGTCGACCCTCCATGGATGAGATCGTTCCCCGCCGAGCCGGAAAGTATCCCATCGCCGCCCGACGCCGGAGTGGCAGGCAGCGTCAGAACCACGTCGTTACCGGTCCCGCCGGCATAGCTGATCGTGTAGGTGGCGCCGCCGGCAGTGAGCGATGCGCCTTCCGCCAGGCCGGAGAACGTGCCGGTGACCGCGTCGGCATCGTCATTGTCGATCAGCACGTAGGTCGCGCCGGCGGCCGGGATGTCCGCGACGGTCAGGGTCAGGGTGGCGCCCGAGATGTTGACCGTCCCGGTGACCGCGATCTGGTCGTAAAGCGTGCCCGCCGTCGTGCCGTTGATCTCCATGCTGGCGGTCGAGCCCGCGGCGAGGGTCAGGTTACCGGTCGAGATCCTGCCCGGACTGTCGCCCGGCGCGATCGTGCCGCCGTTCTGAACCGTGACCGCGGTCGAGAAGGTGCTGGTTCCGCCGAGGGTGGCGCCGGAGGCGACCGTATAGGTCCCGCCTCCGGCGATCGTGCCGGTGCCGCTGATCGTGCCGGAGAAGTTGGTCGATGCGGAGTCCGTGAGGGTGAGCGTCCCGCTGCCGATATTGAGCGTGCCGCTGCCGGTCAGGCTGCCGATGGTCTCGCTCGTCCCATTCAGATCGAGTGTCGCGCCGGACGACACGGTGACGGCGCCCGCATCCGCCAGCGCGTTGCCGCCGGAGACCTGCAGGGTGCCGCCGTTGACCGTGGTCCCGCCCGAATAGGTGTTCGTCCCGCTCAGGACGACAGTGCCGGTCCCGCTCTTCGTCAGGCTCCCGGTGCCGGTGATCGCGTTGTCGATGGTGGTCGCGCCGGTCACCGTCAGGCCGCCGCCATTCAGAGCCACGTTGCCTGTACCGAGATTGCCGTCGGCCGAGACGGAGAGCGTGCCGCCGCTGACCGTCGTGGTGCCCGAATAGGTGTTCGTCCCGCTCAGGGTCAGCGTGCTGGCGCCCGTCTTGGTCAGGTTCCCGGCGCCGGACACCACGCCGCTCATGGTGACGTCGGCGCCGACATTGATAGTCCCGTTCGACGCCCCGAGCGCGATCGCATTGTTGATCGTCGTCGCGCCGGTCACCGCGAGCGTCCCACCGTTGAGCGTCACCGTGCCGGCGCTCAGATTACCGTCCGCCGCAACCGACAGCGTGCCCTGGCTGACGGTCATGGAGCCCGAAGCGGTGTTGTTTCCGGAAAGCGTCAGAGTGCCGGTGCCGGTCTTGGCCAGCACGTTCGTCCCGTCGTCCGTCACAGTCCCGCTGACGGTGACGTTGTTGGCCCCGGTATCGATCGTGGCCGTATTCTCAATCTCTATGTTCGAGGTGTAGGAAGCGCTGGTCGTGAACTTGAGGGTCGAGTTGCCCTCAATATCGATCAGGGGCGCCGAGGTCGTCGTCCCGATCTCGGTGGTCGTGCCGCCGAGGATCCATACCCTGCTCGTCCCGCTGATCGAGCCGTTCAGAGTGGCGGTTCCGCCGCCTGCCGTCTGAAGGATGAATGAGCCGCTGGAGAAAGAAACCCCGGAATTGAGCGTCAGCGTCTGTCCGGCGCTAATATCGAAGTAGAGGTGCGAGTCCGAGACCAGATCCGAGCCGCCGATCGTCAGCGAACTTGTCGTTCCGGTAAAACTGAAGCTCGTGGCGGCGCCGTTCGTGAAGGTCGGCGAGGCCGCGAGGGTGATCGTGCCGCCCGCCCCGAGATTGCTGAAACGCACGATTTGATCGACAGCCGCCGCCGCCGCCCGGAGCGTTCCTGCACTCGCGTCACCAAGCGTACTCGTGACGTTCACGATGAGCAGGCCTGGCCAGCGCTCGGCCCGTTCCGGGTCGAGGATAGGCGGCAGATCGCCCGGCGACATGCCCGCCGACACGTCCAGCGTCCAGTTACCGCCGCGTGCGGCGGCGCCAGTCGGCGTGCTCGACGCAACCACCGGCGCGTCCAGCGCAAGGGATAGCGCAGCGACGAACCGCTGACCGATGTCGCCCTGTCCGACGGAACAGCCGTAGAGAACCAGTGGGCGACCGGCGAGCGCCCGCTTCAGGCCGTCGGTCCCCCGTCTGTCGCGCGCCAGCGTCTCCAGGCCGAGCTTTCCCGCGGCGAGCTCCAGCATGCCAGGCTGGCCATGGCAGAACAGATGAACAGAAGAGACCCGCTCCCCGAAGCTGCGAACTGACCGCTCTAGCGCCCGGAGCGCGCCGCCCTCCCGGTCAAGCCGCACGACCGCCGGCCTTCCGGTCAGAGCGTCGGTCAGAAGCGCGGGCGCAGGGAGCCCGGCATCGATAAGGACCAGAGCCGTGTCACGGCAATCGGAATCACCCCCGCAGCGATCCGGGCGCCGAACGTAACTTGAGGGTGCCGAACCGCAAACTTCTTTGTGATCTGAAATGAAAATCCTAAATGCGCCTTAAAATAGGGCCAGTTTGTTCGCGCCAGACATTAATCGAATAATCTCAAAAACGCTGTTGGAATGATTGGAAATTCCAAAAAGGACAATTTGGAAATTGGAAGCCCGAAAATCGCCGGGCGAGGCTCTTTAACCGCCGCCCTGCAGTGCCAAAATTTCGATGTGGGAAGCATCCAATTATTCTTCTTCGCCGTACCGATTTCGCCGAAGATGGCAAGATTGGCAGGCTCCGCCAATCCGCCCGTCAGTCCGCTGCGGGACAGGCCGAAAGACATCGAATCTTTGAAAAGACGAAAGAATGCACAACAAGCATCTGCCCGAGTCCGAACCTTTCGGTGCCGTGATCGGGATCGCGCCCGGCGGAGTGGACGCCTATTCCTCGGATTACGAGACGGTGGACAATGCGGAGCTGCCGACACGGCAGCACTACAGAAGCGTGATGGACGGCACCTATCTCGGCCACAAATGGCAGTGCGTCGAGTTCGCCCGACGCTGGCTGTACCATAACAAGGGCTATGTCTTCGAGGACATCGCCATGGCTTACGACATCTTCCAGTTGCGGGAGGTCAAGGTCATTGCCGACGGCAGCAGGATGCCGCTCCGCTCCTTCCGGAACGGGTCGGTGCGCGCGCCGGAAGTCGGTGGCCTTATGATCTGGAAGGAAGGCGGCTTCTTCGACGTGACCGGCCATGTCGCCGTCATCACCGAGGTCCTGGCCGACCGGGTCCGGATCGCAGAGCAGAATGTCGATCACAAGGCCTGGCCGGCCGGGCAGGACTGGGCGCGGGAACTGCCGATGCGCGTCGATGCGGAGGGCGGCCACTGGGTCGACTGCACTTACGATGACGGCGAGGTGCTGGGCTGGGTTCTACAGACGGAAGACGCGACCGGCGCAGAGGCCTACCGGGAGGTTCCGCCGGAGGTTTTCCGCCCGGTCATGCGGGAACTCCGACAATCGGGCGCAGGAGAGGACGGCTGGCTCGACACCTCCGACCCGGCAGAGGCCGCCTATATCGAAATGATGGGCGGCTGCAAACTTGCGACCGACGAGGCCGACGGGCGGAAATATATCTGCATCAGCGAGACGGCGCATAACGAGATCCGCCGCGCGACGAACGAACTGCACCGCATGTTCCTGCACGCGACCAATCTGGTGCTGAACGACGAGAAGCTGCTGCGGAAATTCAACCTGCCGCCGGCGATCTGGCCGAGAATCCAGAAATCCTGGAGCAACCGGCGCAACGAGATGATCACCGGCCGCTTCGACTTCTCGCTCTCCGAGCGCGGCCTGAAGGTCTACGAATACAACGCGGATTCAGCCTCCTGCCACATGGAGACCGGTCTGGTTCAGGGCCGCTGGGCCGAGCATTTCGGCTGCACCGACGGCTGGTGCCCGGGCGAGGACCTGCTCGAGAACCTGAAGCAAGCCTGGGAAGAGGCCGAGGTCGGCGACATCCTCCACATCATGCAGGACCGCGATCTCGAGGAGACCTACCACGCGCTCTTCATACAGAAATCGATGGATGCGGCGGGCATCCGCAGCAAGATCATAAAGGGCACGTCCGGCATGACATGGGACGACGAGGGCTGGGTCTGCGACGCGGACGGCGTGCGCATCAAATGGGTCTGGAAATCCTGGGCCTGGGAGACCGCGCTCGACCAGATCCGCCACGATCTCGAGGACGATGCCGAGGATCTCGAGCTGCACCGGACGATCGACCGCAAGACCCAGAAACCACGTCTGGTCGACGTGCTTCTGCGCGAGGAGGTCATGGTGTTCGAGCCACTCTGGACCCTGATCCCGAGCAACAAGGCAATCCTGCCGGTCCTCTCCTCAATGTACCCGGAGAACCGCTACCTGCTCGACTCCAGCTTCGAACTCACCGACAGCATCGCCCGGAAAGGCTACGTGTTGAAGCCGATCGTCGGGCGCTGCGGCCACAACATCGCGATCTATGACCGCGACGAGAATCTGGTCTCCGCGACCGAGGGCAATTTCGAGGAGCAGGACCAGATCTACCAGGAACTCTTCCCGCTGCCGAAACTGGACGGGAAATATGTCCAGATCGGCACCTTCTCGGTCGGCGGGAGCTATGGCGGCGCCTGCGTGCGCGTCGATCCGTCGCCGATCCTGACGACGAACAGCGATATCCTGCCGCTGCGCGTGCTACCCGACGACGAGCTTTGACGGAGGCTGCGCGGGGCTCAGGGCTCCGTGCGCCCGCCTGACTCACGATCGCGCTCGTAATGCCGCGCCAGCGGGAACGGCGGCAGCCAGGCCTCGCGCCGGATGGTCCAGAGTTCGTAGGTCGGTGTGAATTGATCCGGCGCATCCAGGCTTCCGAGATTCACTTCGATCTCGTCGCCGCTCCGCCCGAAGACGGTCGAGCCGCAGTCCGGACAAAAATGCCGCCCCCGAAAGTCGCGTGTCTCGCCCTCCACCGACACCGCATCCGCGGGAAAGATCGCGGAGGCGTGAAACAGCGCTCCGTGATGTTTGCGGCAATCGAGGCAATGGCACATGCCGACCCTGTAGGGCTGTCCGGATGCTGCAATCCGGACCTTGCCGCAGAGGCACCCGCCGGTAACGCGATCCATGCTGTTCCTCCCTTGAACGCGAGTGGTCAGACTGGGTGAACCCGACAGCTTCGGGACACCGACAGACAGCGTAAGCCGGGATGCCGAGACGGCCGGTTCCACGTCGTGAAAATGAACCCTGCTCTTTAAACCTTGTCTTCGGCCCGGATCCCCAGATCCAGGCAAAAGAGAGAAAGGTCTCATTTGAGAAGAATTACGAATACCAGTTCACAAAGCTTCCGGATTCACTATCTACATCCTCTCTGATTGACCCAACAGGTTATCAACTGGGAGGCAACGAATGAAAATCCTCAAAACGCTCGCCCTGGGCGTCGCATTCACCATGGCTGCTGGCTTTGCTCATGCCGCCGAGAAGGACTACGTCCTCAATACCGCGTCGACCGGCGGCACCTATCACCCGGTCGGAACTGCGATTTCCACGCTCACCAAAGTCAAGCTGCTGCCGAAGGAAAAGTTCTCGCTGACCGCGGTCAATTCCGCCGGCTCCGGCGCGAATGTGCAGGCGCTCGGCGCCGGCACCGCCGATTTCGCGATCCTGCAGGGCCTGTTCGGCGCCTACGCGAAGACCGGCACCGGCCCGATCTCCGAGCCGCAGAAGAACATCCGTTCGATCAGCATGCTGTGGCAGAACATCGAGCACTTCGTCGTGCCGACCGATCTCGCGAAGACCGGCACGATGGACGACATCGTCGCCCTCAAGGGGCAGCCGGCCGGCATGGGCGGTCAGAGCTCCGGCACGATCGGCTCCAATCGGGTCCTGCTCGCCGGGCTCGGTCTCGACATGGATAAGGACTTCAACCTGATGTATGCGGGCTACGGCCCGACCGGCGCGGCCCTGGCCAACGGTCAGATCTCGGCCGCCGGCATCCCCGGCGGCACGCCCGTCGGTGCCATCACCCAGCTGATGGCCGCCAACGAAGGCAAGTTCACGATCCTCGACGTCACGCCGGAGCAGGCCGTCAAGATGGACGGCGACCGCAAGCTCTGGGTCCCGTACACCATCCCGGCCGGAACCTATCCGGGTCAGACCAAAGATATTCAGACCGTCGCGCAGCCGAACTTCCTCGCGGTCAACGACACGGTCGACGAGAACCATGTCTACATGCTGACCAAAACGATGTTCGAGAACCTGCCCTTCCTGCAGGCGATCCATCCGGCCACCAAGGCCATGGCGCTGGATAAGGCGCTTGCCGGTCTGCCGGTGCCCCTGCATCCGGGCGCCCAGCGCTTCTACGAAGAGGCCGGTCTGACCATTCCGGACCATCTCAAGGCCCAGTAAGCCGACAAGATCTTCGCAGCAGGAGCGCGTCCCCGGACGCGCTCCTGTTCTCTGATTCTCGGGAGGGGACCGTCGTGAGCGATAGCGAAACCGCCGGTGCGTCCATGCGCGCCGACCTACTTGACCCGTCCGCACCAGACAAGACGATGGCCTCACGACTGGCGATTCTCTTCGCGGCGGCTTTCGGCATCTGGCACATCGCGACGAACGTCTATCTGAACGAACCGGGGCTGTGGCAGAACGCGATCCATTTCGGCGGCTTCGCGTTCCTCGCGGCGATCACGTTTTCTCCTTTCGGACGCCGCGCAAATACCCCCTTTGCCTGGACCATCGATCTCGCCTACGCCACGGCCATCGCCGCTTCGGCGATGTGGGTCGCCGGTGCCGAGAACTACATCTACGAGCGCTCCCTCGCGGTCACGGGCCAGGGCTGGCAACTCAACTGGGTGGACTGGACCGCCGGCTTCATCCTGATCTTTGCCTGCATCGACCTTTCCCGGCGGGTCTCCGGATGGGTGATCCCGATCCTGGTGATTCTGTCGGCCTCCTACATCCTTTTCCTCGGCAGCTACATGCCGGGCGTGTTCCGCGCCGCGAGCCTGCCGCTGGACGACGTGCTGTTCCGCAGCCTGTTCAACGACGAGGGCATGTTCGGGGTCCTGGCGGGCATTTCGTCCACGAACATCGCGCTCTTCATGATTTTCGGCGGCTTTCTCGTGGTCTCCGGGGCCAGCCATTTCGTGATCGAGATCTCCAAATCCGTTGCCGGCCGGGTGAAGGGCGGCGCCGCCTTCGTCGCCGTGATTTCCTCGGCTTTGACCGGGACGATTTCCGGCTCCGCGGTCGCGAATACCGCGTCGACCGGCGTCATCACGATCCCGCTGATGAAGGCGAACGGCTTCCGCCCCAAATTCGCCGCGGGCGTCGAGGCCGCGGCCTCCACCGGAGGCCAGATCATGCCGCCGATCATGGGTGCCGGCGCCTTCGTCATGGCGAGCTATACCGGCATTCCCTACAGTACGATCGTCGCCGTCTCGATCGTTCCGGCGATCCTCTATTTCCTCTCGATCGCCTGTATCGTCCGGATCGAGGCGGTGAAGCGCAACGCCGGCGCCGAAATCGACATGACGATCGATCGCGGCAAGCTCGTCTCGGGTGGACTGGTCTTCGTCATCCCGCTCGGCACGATGGTCTGGCTGCTGCTGACCGGCGTCACGCCCGCCTATGCCGCCTGCTGGGCCATCGCGGCATTGATCGGAACCTCCTGGTTCACCAGCCTGATCGCCCGGTTCGTTCCGGGGGACAGTTTCGAACCCGTTGTCATGGGACCGAAAAAGATCATCGAGGCGCTGGTCACCGGCGTGAACGCCTCGGTCCTGACCGCGATCCTGCTGGTCACCATCGGCATCATGAACAACGCAATCGTCACAAGCGGCGTCGGCAACGGCTTCTCGCTCATGATCGTCCAGTGGTCCCAGGGCTCCCTGGTCATCGCCTTGGCACTGATCGCGGTCGCCTCTCTCGTTCTCGGGATGGGACTCCCGGTGACGGCCGCCTACATCATCATCGCGATCCTGACCGCTCCCGCGCTCGCCGGCATCATGGCCGACGGGATCGTCGTGGAACAGCTGATGCAGGGCATTGCCGACCCGGCGAAATCGGCACTGTTTTTCCTCGTCGATCATCCGAACGTCGCGAAAGTCGCCGGGGGAATGAGCAACGCGGAAGCCTGGGATCTGGTCAGGTCGATCCCGTTCGAGATCGCCGTGACCATCCGGCCGGTCCTGGTCGACCCGACCACGAGCCTCACCTTCCTGCTCATCGCGCACCTGATCATCTACTGGCTGAGCCAGGACTCCAACGTGACACCGCCTGTCTGCCTCGCCGCCTTCACCGCCGCGGGAATTGCCGGGTCGCGCCCGATGGAGACCGGCTTCGAGAGCTGGAAGATCGCGAAGGGCCTCTACATCGTCCCCCTGCTCTTCGCCTATACGCCGCTGATATCGGGCGATGTCATGGAAGTGATGCAGATCGGCGTCTTTTCGCTCTTCGGCATCTACGCGACGAACGCGCTCATCCAGATGTACAGCGAGGGGCCGATCGGGATCCTGGAAATCTGCCTCCTGATCGTCGGCGCGGCCCTGGCCTACTGGCCTTTGATGCTGCTCGCGAACATCGCCGGAGCGGCTCTCGTCGTTCTGGTGATGGTTTGGACGCGAATGAAAGCGGGACGGCAGGCGGGAAGGGCAGAAGCCGCCTGACCACCGGCGCAGGGGAAACCGCGGGAAACCAAAGGACGGCGACCGCCGTCTCGCAGTTTCCCGACAGTTCCGAACCGACGCGCACCTTCACGGGGTGCGCGTCACAATTCTCTCGGACGACTAAATTTCCTTAATTCGCTTGAGGAAGGCGTCGATCGCTTCGGTCACTTTCCTCTCGGCCGCGTCGACGCTTCGCATCTGCTGCATCACGTCTCTGGCCGCACCGGCCGCATCGGCCGACGCCGATTCCACGCCCCCGATGTTTTGATCAACGGCAGATACGCGTTGAGCGGTGTCCGACATACTGCCGGTAATCTCCGACGTCACCGCTCCCTGCTCTTCGGCAGCGGTCGACATGGTCATTGCCTGGTCATGGACGAGCGCGATGGCCTCCGTGATTCCGCGAATGGCGGAAACATTGTCCCGCACGGATTTCGTGACGTTGTCGACTTCCGTGCCGATTTCCTCGGTGGAACTGGTGGTCTGGGCCGCCAGTTTTCTGACCTCTTCCGCGACAACGGCAAAACCGCGCCCGGCATCTCCCGCCCGCGCCGCCTCGATAGAGGCGTTCAGGGCAAGCAGGTTCGTCTTGTTGGCAATGTCCTTGATCAGGTTCACCACACCATTGATACGTTGTGTTGCGGTTTCCAGTTGCTGAAGCGAAGTCGTCGCCACATTGGCTTTTTCGGACGCATCGTCGGTGAGACTGGAGGTCTTGGTCACACCTTCTACGATCTCCCGAATGGAGGACGCCATTTGACCGATCGCGGCCGCGACCTCGGAGACGTTTTCGGCTGCCGCGACCGAGTTTTCCTTGACGACGGAGCCTTGGCGACTCGTTTCCTCCGCCGTCGTCACCATCGATTCCGCCGCAACCTTCGATCGTTTGGAGGCCTCATGCAGGGCATTCATCGCACCGACGACGATTTCATGAAAATCCCGGCCGAGCGCCTGAACGGGACGCAGGAGGATGACGCCCAGCCCATAGCCGCACACCAGGATAAGCAGGCTGAACCCGCCAAGCGTGATTAGAGCACTGCGGACCGAAGCGTTTGCCTCCGCCATCGCCTCTTCGGCCGAGACGGAGAGGATGATTTTCCAGTCGAGACCGGGAAGGCTCACCTGCCCGAACCCGGCGATGACCGGAATGCCTTTGTGATCTTCCGCGGCGACAAGTCCTTCCATGCGTCCCAGCGCCGTCTTGACAACGTCGCTGGACAGAGAGGAGCCGATGGCGAGATTGCCCGCATTCTCCGGGACGGAACGGAGCTGTCCGTTCGAACCGATCAGGAAGGTCTCGGCCGTGTCGAAGCCGGCGATCTCCTTGTTCACGATGGCGTTGATCCGATCGACCGGCATCTGGAAGGCGATAATACCGATCAGCCGGTCCTTGTCCTTGAGGGGTGCGAGCAGGAAGGAGGCATCCTGATTGTAGGACGGCTCGTAGGGTTCGAAGTCGACAAAGACCAGGTCATCCGACTTGTCGCGAATGATCTGTTGGACAGCGCGTCCAAAAGCCGAGCTGCTGTAAGGGCCGTCGACAAAGGACGTGCCGTAATCGAGTTCCTTGAAGACGGAGTAGACGATCCGGCCGTTTTCGGGTTCGAAGAGGAAGATGTCGTAGAACGCAAACTCTTCCAGATAGGCCTTAAAATACGGGTGATAGAGCGCATGGAGACTTGAATAGCGGCTCGTATCGCCGGCCGACATCAGAAGGTGTTTTTCCCCGATCTTTTCGGGATTGTCCGAAATGTAGAGGTGTTGAAGCTTCTCCGAGACCGGGTCGATCTTCATCCAACGGTCCAGATCGGCCGGCGTCGCTCCTGTTGTGTTTTCCTGCTGATAGAGATAGCGCTCCCGCAGGCTTTGGCGGTCCACCGCAACCTCCTCGGAGGCCTCCAGCTCGCCAACGGCACCCGCAAAAGCCTGCGTCGCTTCGGTGACCACCGGATTGATCGCAAGCGTGCGTGCAATGCTGAGAAGGGTTCCGAAATAGGTTTCGACCATCTCTTCTTTCAGGTCGATGACCGAAGCGATTTCCGCCTGGGCCGCCTCTTCGGCCATGTCCTGCATACGCGAGATGTCGAACGCGGAACTTACGGTCATGGGCAGGATACCGGCAGCCAGCAACGCACCCATGATCTTGTGTTTGAATCTCATCGTAGATGAACCGCAGAACCGTTTTTCACCAAGCGTTCCGATCTAGCAGATTTTTCAGGTGGCGTTCAGAGAATAAGTCGGTCACCGTGACGCCAAAGAAAGGTCGCATCGGCCCCTCTGGTACCGTGCTCATGTTCGCTGCCCGCAGAACGGCAGATCGACAGACCCGCCTGCGTCAGAGAGCGCTACGACAATCCGGAGGCCTTTCGGCCCGCACCGGCTCAACGCCTGAATGGATCTGAAACACGACTACGGACTGTCCGGCACAAATGAGCGGATATCGTCCTAGTCGTTGAAATATTCTCTTTGGAATGGTGGGCGCGGCTGGGATTGAACCAGCGACCCCTACGATGTCAACGTAGTGCTCTCCCGCTGAGCTACGCGCCCTATCTCTGCGGCATCGGGATTGTGTCGCCGCGAAGGAGGCGTGTGTATAGCCAGCGTCAGATCGATTTGCAAGACCTCTTTCGACGCTTTTCGCTCACTTTTTGACGTCCTGCATGGCACGGCGACGTGCGCCCTCCGGACCTGGGCGCGTGACGCTTGCCATCGCCGGAATCCATATTAGGTTGGGGGGGACATGGGCGGCGCAGGGAGGCTGCGGGTTGAAGAGCGAAATTGCGATGGACGAGAAGGTCGCCGCGATCATCGAGCCGGGCTTCCTGTCCTCCGGCGACGTGAGCGCGGATCCGGTGCCGCCGGTGCCGGACGAGATCGCCGAAGTCTACCGCATCGTGCGCCCCGCCACGCCGGCCAGTCCGCTCGTCGTCGCCTCGCCGCATAGCGGGCGCCTCTACCCGCGCGACCTGGTCGAGGCGTCGCGGCTCGGCCCGCTCGATCTCCGCTCTTCCGAGGACGGATTCATGGAGGAGGTGCTGGAAGGGGCGAGCCAGGCCGGCGCGCCGCTGCTGACCGCCCACTTCCCCAGGGTCTATGTCGACGTCAACCGCGAGCCCTACGAACTCGACCCGAGCATGTTCTCCGACCCGCTGCCGGACGGCGCGGTGACCGACAGCATCCGGATCTCCGCCGGCCTCGGCACGATCGCCCGGGTGGTGGCGAATTCCGAACCGGTCTACGGCCGCAAGCTCACCTTCGCAGAGGCCGAGGAGCGGATCCGGCGCTATTACATTCCCTATCACCGCGCGCTGCAGCGGCTGATCGCCGAGGCGCTGGAGCGGTTCGGCTTCTGCCTGCTGGTCGACGGCCATTCCATGCCCTCCAGCGCGGTCCGCCACGTGCGCAGCGAGCGCCGGCCGATCGACATCGTGCTCGGCGACAGCCACGGGGTCACCGCCGCGCCGATCTTCATCGAGCGCGCCGAGAGCTTCTTCCGGGCCCGGCATTATACGGTGCGCCGCAACAGCCCCTATGCAGGCGGATTCGTGACACGCCATTACGGCCGTCCGGCGATCGGCATCCATGTTCTGCAGATCGAGATCAACCGGGCGCTCTACATGGACGAGCGGCGGATCGAACCGCGCGCCGGCCTCGCGCCGCTGAAGCAGGATATGGCGGCGCTCCTCGGCGAGCTCTCGGAAGCAGCGCTGCACGCCGCCGCCGGCGGGCCGGGAACGGTCCGGGCCGCGGCGGAATGACGGAACCGGCATAGCGAATTCGGCACGGTCTTTGCTTCTCCACTCCCGAAAAGGAGTGAGACCATGCGCTTTCTGTTCAAACTGGCCATTCTTGCCGCCCCGTTTCTGGTTTTTTCCGACCTTGCCGGTGCAAGCGAGACCTCGGACCGGATGTGTGCCAACGCGGCCCGTCACGCCGAGGACGAGCACCGCATTCCGCGCCATCTCCTGTTCGCGATCTCGCTGAAGGAGACCGGGCGCTGGCATGACGAACGACAGGAAAGCTACACATGGCCGTGGACGGTCACGTCCGGCGGTGAAGGCAAGCATTTCCCGAACAAGATCGCGGCCATGGCGGAGGTCCGCCGCCTGCTGGCGAAAGGCACCACGAACATCGATGTCGGCTGCATGCAGATCAATCTGCATTATCACGGCAAGGCCTTCGAAGACCTTGAAGAAGCCTTCGATCCCGACCGGAATACCGAATATGCAGCACTCTTCCTGACCGAACTGAAGAAGCGCCACGGCTCCTGGCGCGATGCGATCGAGCATTATCATTCCGGCAACGAGACGCGCGGCAGGAATTACCGGCACGCGGTCTCCCGCCTTCAGCAGCAGGCCTACAAAGGTGTTGCGGTCACCTCAGCGGATCCGTCCAGGGACGATATAGAACTCGCCGCCCGTTCCGCGGCGCGCGCCGATGCGCTCAGCGCGGATGCCGAGGCGCGGCGCGAACAGCACGAGCAGGAGGCTGCGATCCGCGAAGCCCGCGCCGCCCGTCAGCTCGAGATCGCATCCGAGACGGCACGCCAGCTCAAGCAGGAATTCGAGAACCGCCGGGCCAGCAAGCTCGCCGCCTGGCGGAAGCTGAAAGAGCAGCGGCAGGCCGCAGCGGGATTCGTGATCAACGTCAATTGACGTCAACCGGCGGAAGGCTCAGAGCGAGAGGGGCTTGCGAAAAGGCTTCCGGCGCGCGAGCCTGCTCTCGCACGATCGCGCAACATGGAGCTTTCCCGGTGCCCGGACCCGTCCGCGGCGTGGCGTTCGACAAGGACGGCACGCTGATCGATTTCGAGAAGACATGGCTTCCCGGTCTGCTGTCCGTGGCAGTGGAGCTTGTCGACCTGCATGCGCTCGACGTGGATGCCGCAGACCTGACGCGGGCCGCGGGCGGCGACCCGGAGGCCAGGACAATCGCGCCGGGAACGTTGCTCGCACAGGGCACCGCGCTCGAAGTCGCCTCGCTCTGGCGGAGCCTGGCACCAGGCCTCCCCTCTCCGGATATCCTCGCTGATTGGCTCGACGATTACTGGCTGGATCACGCCTCCCGGAACCTGACTCCGGTATGCGACCTCGGCGCCCTGTTCACGATACTGCGGAGCCAGGACATGCGAATCGCGGTTGTCACGAACGACGCCGAACGTGGCGCACGGGACATGATCGATCGACTCGGCCTCGGTGATCTCGTAGATTTCGTTGCCGGCTACGACAGCGTCCGCGCACCCAAACCGGCGCCCGACATGATCCACGCTTTTCTAACCGCATCCGGCCTCGAGGCTTCCGAGACGGTGATGGTCGGCGACAACCTGGCCGACATGGATGCCGGCCGTGCTGCCGGCTGTCAGGCCACGATCGGCGTACTCACTGGTGCCACGCCCGAGGCGGAATTGGCAAAAATTTCGGATTTTATCATCCCGGATGCAGGCCATTTACCGGCCCTTCTCCGACGGGCGCTTTGACGCAGAACTCTGCGGAATTCAAGACAAATAACGTATACATAGACGTATTTCCTCATACCGGGAAAACGCCGGACCCGGCCCGCCCCTTGGACTCGAAGGCTTTGACGGCGTGCGGAATCACGGCAATACTTCGGCCACCACGGGACCAAGCGGCCTCGGATCAGACACCGGACGCCGACTAAAACTGACTGTGGGGTTAAGCAACGAGGCCCGGAACACCGGGTCCGGCTATATTTGAATTAGGGAGGTAACTCATGAAATTGGGTTTGCTTAAGACGTTTGGAGCGATTGCGATCGCTTCGACGGTGGCGATTGGTCTTGGTTCCGGCGATGCCGAGGCCAAGAAAGTACGCTGGAAAATGCACGCTGCGTTCGGCCAGAACGTCAAGGTTCTGGGCCCGCCGCCGCACCGTATCGCCGACGGCATCAACAAGATGTCCGACGGCGATTTCGACATCAAGGTCTTCGAGCCGGGCGCACTGACCGGCGGCTATGCCTATTACGACCCGATCAGCCAGGGCGCGATCGACGCGGCCTTCGGTACCCCGGGCGCCAACCAGGGCAAGAACTCCGCCTACGCGTTCCTGTCGACCTGGCCGTTCGGCCCGGCGGCTCCGGAATTCGTCGCCTGGTTCAAGCATGGCGGCGGTGTCCAGATCGGCGAGGAACTCTATGCCCGCGACAACATCAAATATCTGCTCTGCGGCATGATCCCGCCGGAAACCTCCGGCTGGTTCCGCAAGAAGATCAATAGCCTCGACGAACTGAAGGGCCTGAAAATGCGCTTCTTCGGCGTCGGCGCGAAGGTGATGCAGAAGTTCGGTGTGTCCACTCAGCAGCTCGCTGGCGGCGACATCTACCCGGCCCTGGAGCGTGGCACGATCGACGCCACCGAATTCTCCATGCCGGCGATCGACCGGTCCTACGGTTTCTATCAGATCGCGAAGTTCAATTACTTCCCGGGCTGGCACCAGCAGTCCACGTCCAACGAAGTCCTGATCAACATGGACAAGTGGAACGCTCTGTCCGACGGTCAGAAGACGATGCTCGAGACCGCATGCGACAAGAACCTGATCGACATGATCGCCGACGGTGAAGCCTTCCAGTTCGAAGCGATGATCGCGAACCAGAAGGACGGCGTCGAGCTGGTTTCCTGGACGAACGACGAACTGGCCCAGTTCCGGGCCAAATGGGAAGAAGTGCTGGCGGAAGAGCTGGCGGCGAATCCCGACGTCAAGACGCTCTGGGACAGCTACACGAAGTTCCACGAGGGCTTCAAGGTCTGGGGTGACCGCGGTTACCTGAAATAAGAGACACTGACATGCGGGAGACCCTCGATGGGGGGTCTCCCGACTTTTCTGTTTGATGCCCCTTGAGAAACGGACCGGCTCGCCAAGGTCAGACCGCTTCCAGCAACCGAGCGGTTCAAGGGATCAGTCTCTCACTCTCATCCAAATGGGGTTTCATTTATGAAAGCCGCGCTTAACCTTGCGAGCGTTCTTGATCGATGGTCCCGAACGGTGGGCCACGCTGCGGCATGGCTGATCGTCCCGCTCGTGTTCATGATCGTCTTCGATGTCGTGACCCGGAAGGTGGATTTCATTCGCCTCTACTTCTCACAGTTCTCCATCGATTACGGCTATTCGGTCTCGACAATCCTTCAGGACATGCAGTGGCACCTCCACGGTGTGATCCTGCTGCTGACCTTCGGTTTCGGGTACCTCGCCAACGCCCATGTCCGCGTCGACGTTTTCCGCGAACATATCCGGCCGCGCAAACAGGCCTGGATGGAATTCATCGGGCTGTTGCTTCTCGCCATTCCGTTCCTGCTCGCGGTTTCCTGGGAATCATGGATTCTCGTCTCGATCTCCTACGAACAGGGTGAAGGCTCGGAATCCATGACCGGCATTCCGTGGCGCTACGTCATCAAAGGCTTCATGCTGATCGGCTGCATCGTTCTGGCGCTGGCGATCTTCGCCACCCTGTTCCGGCTCGCGGCCTATCTGTTCGGCACGCGCGAAGAGCATGAAGAAGCGAGAGACGCTTTGGAAATCTTCAACTACGAGCACCACAAGCCGGAATGAGCGGATTCATCATGAAAACCGGCGACAAATCCAGGGGCGGCGATATCCAAGATGTTTGAGGTTCTCTACGATCATTTCTACGAGTTCATCGGAGCGTACATGTTTCTCGCGCTCGCGTTGATGCTCTTCACGGGGCTTCCCGTGGCCTTCGCGCTCGGCGGCGTCGCGGTCTCGTTCGGTCTCCTTGGGATCTGGCTCGACGTGCTCGATTTCGCGGTCTTCTTCCAGGTCGTCCAGCGAATCTGGGGCGGCGACGGGGCCTCCGGAGCCATCCAGAACCCTATTCTGGTGGCGATCCCATGTTTCGTCTTCATGGGAACGATGCTGGAACGGTCCAAGGTCGCGGAAGACCTCCTGCACATCCTGCAGGTCCTGTTCCGGCGCGTTCCGGGTGCACTCGCTCTTGCCGTGACGGTCATGGGGACGATCATGGCCGCGACCACCGGCATCATCGGCGCCTCCGTCGTCATGATGACCCTGATGGCCCTGCCCACCATGATCTCGCAGAAATATGACCGTTCTCTCGCAACGGGCACTCTGGCGGCAAGCGCGACGCTCGGCATTCTGATCCCGCCGTCGATCATGCTGGTGCTGATGGGGAGCCTGCTGGCCGTCTCGGTCGGCAACCTCTTCGTCGGAGCCATCTTCCCGGGCCTCCTGCTGTCGGGCCTCTACGTGGTCTATATCGTGGTGATCGGTATCATCTCCCCTGAGAAGGCGCCGGCGATCGCCGAAGACGCGATTCAGATGGAACCCAGCAACAAGAAGAATATCGTGAAGTTCTTCGCATACAGCGTGGCGGCCATCGCATTCTGCTACATCATGGCCGAGTCCCATCTCGCAGATCTCTTCAACTGGGGCCTGATCGGCTTCCTGATGGTGTTCGCGATCTCGATGATCATCGGGCGCATGGAAGGCGACAGCTATCTCGGCGGCATCCTGAAAGGCTTCGTGCCGCCGATCTTCCTGATCACAATGGTGCTGGGCTCCATCTTCGCAGGATGGGCGACGCCCACGGAAGCCGCCGGCGTCGGCGCCTTCGGCTCGCTGATCCTGGCCCTGGCCAACGGGACGCTGAACAAGGAAGTGCTGCGCGACGTCGTGCACCGGACCGGTCTCACCACGGCGATGATCTTCCTGATCTTCGTCGGCGCGACGGCCTTCTCGACGATCTTCCGGAACGTCTATGGCGAAGACCTGATCATCGACTTCATCGAATGGCTGGAACTCGGCCCGTGGCCGCTGCTGTTCATGCTGATGTTCGTGGTCTTCATTCTCGGTTTCTTCTTTGACTGGCTCGAGATCACGCTGATCATCCTTCCGGTCTTCGCGCCGGTGATCCAGACCATGGCGCCGGAATTCGCGCCGCATCTCGGGCTTGAAGTGCCGACGAACAACGCGCAGATCGAGTTCGTGCAGCAGCAGGTGCTCTACTGGTTCGCGATCATCGTCGCGATCAACCTGCAGACCTCGTTCCTGACGCCTCCCTTCGGCTTCGCGCTCTTCTACATGAAGGGTGTGGCCAAGGAGATGGTCTCGATGCAGCAGATCTATCGCGGGATCATCCCGTTCGTGATCCTGCAGCTGATCGGCCTCGGGATCGTGGTCGCAATCCCGGAAATCACGCTCTGGCTGCCAAGCGTGCTGCTGAACTAGCAGGACAGACACAAGAAAAGGAAACGCCCGGCCTCGTGCCGGGCGTTTTCGTTCGGGGAAGAGGTACGGCTCAAGCGGCTAGAGTCCGAACTCCGCCCGGATCGCGTCGCCATGCTCGCCGAGGCGCGGCACAGGGCGGAACGTGTTGTCCATTCCGGTGAAGCTCGCCGGCGGCGCGACGGTCTCGATCATGCCGACAGGCGTCTCCACCGGCACACGACGCAGCGCGGGATGGGCCAGCACGTCCGCGACGCTGTTGATCGCCCCGAAAGCGATCCCGGCCGCCTTCAGCTTCTCCTTCACCTGCTCGCGGGTCAGTTTTCCGAAGACACGGTCGATCACGGCGTTCACACCCTCGCGGTTGGCGACGCGGTCGGTGTTGGTCCGGAACCGTTCGTGGTCCGCGAGACTCTCGTCGCCGAGCACGGATGCACAAAGCTTGCGCCACTCGCGGTCGTTCTGCACCGCGATGAGGATCATGTCCCCGCCGGCGCAGGCATAGGCGCCGTAAGGGACGATGGCCGGATGGTTGAGGCCGATCCGCTGCTCCTTCAGCACCCCGTAGGCCTCATGCAGAAGCCAGGGGGACATCCATTCGGTCATGCCGCCGAAAAGCGAGACCTTGATCTGGCTCCCCTCGCCCGTGCGCGCGCGCAGCAGCAGTGCCTCCAGCACGGCAATGCGGGCGAACATGCCGCAGGCGATGTCGCAGATCGAGACACCGACCCGCCCCATCTCCTCTTTCGAACCGGTGACGGAAATCAGCCCGCTCTCCGCCTGGACGAGGAAATCGTAGGCCTTCATCTCGGCATAGGGCCCCTCGTCCCCGTAACCGCTGATATCGACCGTCGTCAGGCGCGGATAGCGTTTGCGGAGCTCGTCCGATCCAAGCCCCATACGGTCCGTCGCGCCGGGCGCGAGGTTCTGGATGAAGACATCCGCCCTGGCGAGAATCCGGTGCAGGAGCGCACGGTCGTCCGGGTTCTTCAGATCCGCGACGAGGCTCTCCTTGCCGCGGTTGAGCCAAAGGAAGAAGGCGCTTTCGCCATGCACCTCGTGATCGTAGCCCCGGGCGAAGTCACCTTCCGCCCGTTCCACCTTGATCACCCGCGCGCCCGCATCGGCGAGACGGGAGGCGCAATAGGGCGCGGCCACCGCCTGGTCGATGGAGAGCACCAGCATGCCGTCGAGAGGCTTCGTCATCGCTGCCTCCCTCTAGTAGGAGCGCGGCATGCCGAGGACATGCTCCGCGATATAGGCGAGGATCATGTTGGTCGAGATCGGCGCCGTACGGAACAGGCGTGCCTCGCGGAACTTGCGCTCGACATCGTATTCCTCGGCGAAACCGAAACCGCCATGGGTCTGCAGGCATGTATCCGCCGCCGCCCAGGCCGCTTCCGCCGCCAGCATCTTCGCCATGTTGGATTCCGCGCCGCAGGGCTCGCCCGCCTCGAACAGTTTCGCCGCCTTCTCCGCCATCAGGGCCGCCGCCTCGGTCTCGGCATAAGCTTTCGCGATCGGGAACTGGATCCCCTGGTTCTGCCCGATCGGCCGGCCGAAGACCTTGCGCTCGCTCGCGTACTTGGTCGCCTTCTCGATGAACCAGCGGGCATCGCCAAGGCTCTCGTGCGAGATCAGGATGCGCTCCGCGTTCATGCCGTCGAGGATGTAGCGGAACCCTTTGCCCTCCTCACCGATCAGGCTGTCGGCGGGTATCTCCAGATTGTCGAAGAAGACCTCGGTCGTGGAGTGGTTCACCATCGCGCGGATCGGCCGGATCTCGAGCCCGTTGCCCTTGGCCTCGCGCATGTCGACGATGAAGACCGAGAGGCCCTCGGTGCGCTTCTTCACCTCTTCCTTCGGCGTCGTGCGGGCGAGCAGCAGCATCAGGTCGGAATGCTCGGCGCGCGAGGTCCAGACCTTCTGGCCGTTCACGACATATTTCGTGTTGCCCTTCTTCACCGCCGTGGTGGAGAGCGAGAGTGTGTCGGTGCCGCTCGTCGGCTCGGTCACACCGAAGGCCTGCAGGCGGAGCTCGCCGCTGGCGATCTTGGGGAGGTACTTCCGCTTCTGCTCCTCGCTGCCGTGCCGGAGCAGCGTGCCCATGATGTACATCTGCGCGTGGCAGGCGCCGCCGCTGCAGCCGCTGCGATGGATGGTCTCCAGGATCGCCGCAGCGGCGCTGATGGAAAGACCGCTGCCGCCATATTCCTCGGGGATCAGGACCGCGAGATAACCGGACTCCGTCAGCGCCTCGACGAATTCTGTCGGATAGGCCCGCTCGCGGTCCTTCTCGCGCCAGTACTCGCCCTGAAAATCGGCGCAAAGGGCCGCGACGGCGCGCCTGATCTCGGCGATCACCTCGGCATCGGTCGACATGGGTCCTCCCTGTCGCGGCCTCTCCGGCCGCTTTCGATCACGCTTCTTGCAACCGGAAGATACCAAGGCGAACCGCGATCCGACCCTCCTTCAAATTGCGATAGATGTGTTTCTGTTTCCGGACAAAGGCCTCGCCCATGATGACAGGCGCACCCGAGGGCGGTTCCGGCTCTCCCTTCTCCGCCCGTTCCTGCCGGGCATCGCGCTGATCGTCCAGATAGGCCTCGACCAGGAGCGACTGATCCTCGAAGCGCTCTGTGACGAAGCCTGCGCCATGGACGGCTGCCTCTACCTCATCGGCAGACACCAGATGAGAATGATCGGGCAGCGTGGCCCAGGGGACCGGCAGATGCACCGGATCCCCCGATCCGGCGACGATGTCGTAGAGTCCGAAACGCCCGCCTGGCTTCAGCACCCGTGCAATCTCGCGGTAGAGCGCATGCTTGTCCGCAATGTTCATCGCAACGTGCAGGGTGAAGATCACATCGAAGCTGTCATCCGCAAACGGCATGGCGAGGGCGTCGCCCTGCTCGATGCGGATGCGCTCCAGCCCGACCAGCGCATTCAGCTGACGCGCCGCGTCGCAGAAATCGGCGGTCAGGTCGATCCCGGCAACCTCCGCCCCGTAGCGCGCTGCCGCCATACGGGAGGGCCCGCCGAGGCCGCAACCGACGTCGAGCACCTTGTCGCCCGCCTGGATCGCGAGCGCATCGAGAAACTCCTCGGCAGCGACGCGGCCGCGGAGATGCATCTGGTCGACGGAATGGAGATTGGCCTCGGTAATTTCGTCCCGGGCGACGCCGGACTTCTCGAGGATCGCGATCAGCCTCTCGGCCAGACCGCTTTCGGAGCTGTAATGCTCCGTGACGTCCGCCCGGTCACCCACCGGATCAGCCCCAGAGCCGGAAGTCCGGCGGCTGCACGATGCTGCCCTCGTAGACCAGGCCCGGCTCGCGGTCCTTGGCCAGCAGCAGCGGTCCGTCGAGATCGACCACCTTCGCGCCCTGCGCCACAACGATCCCCGGCGCCATCGCGAGCGAGGTGCCGACCATGCAGCCGACCATGACCTCGAAGCCCATCGAGAGCGCCCGGTCGCGCAGCTTGAGCGCCTCGGTAAGGCCGCCGGTCTTGTCGAGCTTGATATTGATCATGTCGTACTTGCCGACGAGGTCATCAAGCGTCTTGCTGTCGTGACAGCTTTCATCGGCACAGACCGGCACGACCCGGTCGAGGCCCTTCAGCCCATCGTCCTTTCCGGCAGGAAGCGGCTGCTCGATCATCGTCACGCCGAGCTTGGCGAATTGCGGCGCGTATTCCTCGTACTGGGCAACGCTCCAGCCTTCGTTGGCATCGACGACGAGTTTCGTATCCGGCGCGTTCTCGTGGATCAACGCGACACGCTCCAGGTCCTTGCCGTCGCCGGTCATCTTCAGCTTGAGGACGGGGCGGGAGGCATTGGCTTTCGCCTTCTGCCCCATCACCTCCGGCTCGTCGACGCCGAGTGTATAGACCGTGGTCACGGGCTTCGGAGCCGGCAGGCCGGCGAGTTCCCACGCCCGCTTGCCGGTCTTCTTCGCCTCGAAATCCCAGAGTGCGCAATCGATCGCATTGCGGGCCGCGCCCGGCGGCAGGGCCGAGAGAAGCCCCTCCCGATCCATGCCGTTGGCGATCTCGCCCGCGACGGACTCGATCTGCGCCGTCACGCTGTCCAGCGTCTCGCCGTAGCGGGCATAGGGGAAGCATTCGCCGAGGCCGTCGACATCGTCGCCGGCGATCTCGACCACGATCACTTCCGATTCCGTCCGCGCGCCGCGGGAAATCCGGAAGACGCCCTGCAAGGGCCACTTTTCTCGTCTGACCGAGACCGACCGGTACATCAAACTTCCCCTTATGCTTCGCCGATTGTCGGATCAGATGTCCATATTATCGACGATGGCGCCAACGCCGTTGCGGATCGGATCGACCGCCGGCAGGCCGGTTTCGTCGCTCGCCTGCTTCAGGAACTCCTCCGCAGCGGCATCGTCGAGGCTTGAGGTGTTGATGCAGACGCCGACGAATTTCGCATCCGGGTTGGTCAGGCGGGCCGCCTGCAGATAGTACGGGATGCACTCGCTCAGGCTCGGCACCGGATATTCCGGCAGGCCGCGCATGTGCGGACGGTTCGCCTCGTGGCAGAGCACCATCGCGTCCGGCTGGGCGCCGTGGATCAGGCCCATGGTCACGCCGGCATAGGAGGCGTGGAAGAGAGAGCCCTGACCTTCGACCAGATCCCAGTGATCGGCGTCATTGGCCGGGGCCAGGTCCTCGACGGCGCCCGAGATGAAGTCTGCGACCACCGCATCCACGGAAACGCCGGAGCCGGCGATGAAGATGCCGGTCTGCCCGGTCGCGCGGAACGTCGCCTTCACACCGCGATTGTGAAGTTCCTTCTCGATCGCGAGCGCGGTGAACATCTTGCCGACCGAACAGTCGGTGCCGACCGGCAGCAGCCGCTTGCCGGAGCGCTTCTTGCCGTTCGCGACGGAGAAATTGCCCTTCGGATGGCGCACGTCGTAGAGGCCGAGCCCCTTGGCCTTGGCCTTCTCCGCCAGCGCCGGGATCGTCGCGATCTTGGTGTGCAGGCCGCTCGCGATCTCCATGCCGAGGTCGAGGGCTTTCTCGAGCTCGACCATCCAGCTTTCGCCGATCACGCCGCCGCGGTTGGCGACGCCGAGGATCACGGTCTTCACGCCGGCAGCGGCGGCTTCCTCGATGGTCATGTCGGGAAGTTTCAGATCGGCCTTGCAGCCGGGCAGACGCAGCTGACCGAGGCACCATTCGGGGCGCCAGACCTTCACGCCATTCGCGGTCTTGGCTGCGAGCTGATCGGGCGCATCGCCCAGGAACATGAGATAAGGATGGCGGATTTCCACGACGTCACCTTGAGATAAATGTGGTTACGCATCGCCCCGGACGGGGCAGGACTAGAGCCGTGCGTGGCCTCTGCGGACGCAGGGCGGCCCGCTCCCGGACGGATCCGGATGCGAGCCGCTGCGGCTCAGGTTTCTTCGAGATGGACCTCATGGTCGCCTTCGGGCGCCACTTTCCATCCGGCTTTCGCACTTCTCCAGAGAAGATAGGCGGAAACCGCGAGCAACGCCACACCGATAATCGGACGGACGACACCCTCCATCATGAACATCGGGACCGCGACCCCGGCGAGGAGCGCCGGGACATAAGCCAGCGTCCAGGACTGCGTGCCGCGCAGCTTCTGGTACCACGGGAACGCGATCGAAAAGGCCGCGACCACGAGGAAGAAGAGCGACCAGGGGCGGCTGAGGAACAGCATCAGATCGCTGTCGATCGAGAGCGCCCGCGACAGGTTCAGCTCTGCCACATGCCCCAGCACGACACCGAGAATGATCGGCGCCAGCGGGAAGCCGAGCAGGCGCAGGATGTAGCCGGCCACACCGAAGAAGAACAGCACCCAGATGTCGTAGACGATGTTGTTGAGCGCGAAGACGCCGATCGCACAATAGGCGAGGATCACGGCTGCCAGCACATACATCGGGATCCGGGTCACCAGCAGGAACAGCTTCAGCGTCACCGACTGCATCGCAATCATGATGAAATGCGCGAGGAAGAAAGCGATGAAGATCGCGTAGGCAAGATCCGGATTGTCGCTGATGAAGGTCGGGCTCGGCTGCACGTTGTGGATCAGCAGGGCGCCGAGCATCACGGCGGTGACGATGTCTCCCGGAATGCCCAGCGCCATCATGGTGATCAGCGCGCCGCCGGCGGTGGCGTTATTGGAGGATTCCGGGGCGATGATGCCATCCGGGATGCCGGTGCCGAATTTCTCCGGGGTCTTCGATGCCTTCTTTGCCTGGTCATAGGCGAGAATATTGGAGATCGATCCGCCAGCGGCCGGCAGCACTCCAGTGAAGACGCCGATGAGGGAGGAGCGCACAAGGTTGGTCCATCGCGAGAAGATGGTGCGGATCGCCGCCAGATGCTCGACCCGGACCCGTCCGTCCGTACCGCTGAGATCCATCAGCGGCTCTCGGGCCTTCACCCGGTCCTGAATATCGGAGAGCAGCTGGCTGAAGGCGAAAAG
Organism: Nisaea sediminum; assembly: GCF_014904705.1. Taxonomy (NCBI): domain Bacteria; kingdom Pseudomonadati; phylum Pseudomonadota; class Alphaproteobacteria; order Rhodospirillales; family Thalassobaculaceae; genus Nisaea; species Nisaea sediminum. The sequence goes on along the minus strand of NZ_JACZCQ010000009.1, from coordinate 1,236 downwards.
GCCGATCAGGACCGGCAGGAAGGAAAAACCGGACTCGAGGTCGTCGATACCGAAGGTAAACCGCGCGACACCGTTGACCTCGTCCTCGCCGACCGTGCCGATGAAGAGGCCGAGCGCGCCCGCGATCATCCCTTTCATGAGATTCTCGCCGGAGAGGCTGGCGGTGATGGTCAGCGCGAAAAGCACGAGCGAGAAATAGTCCCAGGGTCCGAATTCCAGGCCGATGACGGCGAGGCTCGGGGCCAGGGTCACGAGAAGCACGGCACTGATCAGACCGCCAAAGAAGGAAGACCAGACACCCAGCCCCAGCGCGAAGCCCGGCTTTCCGCCGCGCGCGAGGGGGAAGCCGTCGAAGGTGGTCGCGATCGAAGACGGGGTTCCCGGAATACCGGTCAGCATGCCGGACATCAGACCGCCGGAGAGACCGCCGACGAAGACGCCGATCATGGTGGCGAGCCCTTCGACCGGGCTGAGGCCGAAGGTGAACGGGAGCGTCAGGACGATCGCCATGGCGATGGTGAAACCGGGAATGGCGCCGGCGATCAGGCCGGCGGTCACCCCGATCGTCATCAGGGCGAGGTTCCAGACCGCGAAGACGTCGGAGAAGGCGTAGAGAATATGGTCAAGCATCGCGCGCTCCTCAGTTCAGCTGCAGAAGTTCGCCGTCCGGCAGCAGCACGCCGAGACCGAAGGTGAAGATGCTCCACATGATGCCGACCATCGCCACCGCGATGAGAAGATGGAGCGGAACGCGCTTCAGGCTGGGCTCGCCGAGAAGGGTCAGCGCGAGGAAAACGAAGCCGATGCCGCCGAGCAGCATACCCAAAAGATCAAGGGACAGCAGGAACAGAAAGAACAGTGCATAGACGATGAGCGCGTTTCGGAACCGCCCGAGCCCGCCGGGCACGGCTTCCGCCGAAGCTTCGACAGTGCGCGGTTTCACAATGCTCTGACCGAGCAGTCCGAGACTGAAGACCGTCAGAACGACGAGCACGACCTGCGGCCAGACGCTCGACTGCATGGTCCCGTAATTCGTGACCTCGATCTCAAAACTGGCGGAGAACATGACCCCGCAGAAGACCAGGAGCACAAGCGCTATCAGCGTATCTCGGTTCAACCGGCCCACCGGCTATCCTCCACACTCGTCTCGGCGAAATAGAAACGGCGGGTCCCCAAAGCCGGGGCCGGCCCCCCCCAGGCTGGTTTATTAGCTGCCTTTGTAAAGTCCCACCCCCA